>JAUMUB010000043.1 GCA_030530905.1 Bifidobacteriaceae bacterium
TACGAGCTAGTTAGCTGAAACCACCGATTGGTCTCACTTTTTACACCACCTCACTCGCGAAAGAACTCTTGGCCGATGATGGCGTGATGTTTATTAGCATTGATGAGAATGAATATGCAAATCTAGATTTGCTTTTGAATGAGATTTTTGGAGAACCGAATAATCTATGCACGTTCATTTGGAAAAAGAAACGCGGTGGCGGTAATGATTCTGTCTATGTAGCCGTTGAGCACGAATACGTGCTTATGGTTAGCAAAAACCGTGAGAAGCTTCCTCCACTTTTCACTCCCTATAGCGAAGAATATTTGAGTCGTTATAAAGAAGTTGACGAAAACGGGCGGTACTTTTGGGATACATTTAAACGTAAGAGCGGTAAACAATATTATCCTATCACCTGCCCCGACGGTACTGTACTGGAATACGATGAAAATGGTACGCGTATCAGTTGGCTCCGCTCAGAGAAGACATTTAGGAAGAATCTTTCTGAAGGTGAAGTTCGATTTCAGCAGCGTGCTGACGGATCTTGGTCTGTGCAATTTAAGCAGCGCCTTCCGAAGGGGAAGAAGTTGCGGTCGATCCTTACCGATTATGGTACGACTTCCGAAGGCAACGAGGATATCCAAGCAGTCTTCGGAATGAGCGTTTTTGACAATCCGAAGCCAGTACGTCTGATGAAGCACCTAATTGAATCTACGTGCTCAGAAGGAGATTATGTATTAGATTTTTTCTCTGGCTCCGCGACCACTGCTCAGGCTGTTATGGAATCTGCCTCCACGCAAATTCCCGGCTTAAATTTTATTCTTGTGCAGATTGACGAAGCAATTGTGCCAACGCGATCTGAGGAGGCACGTAATGCCATCAGTCTTGGATTTGAGACGATCGATGCGCTTGCCCGTGAGCGAATCAACCGGGTAGCCGATAGGATACTGTCAACTGCTCAATCACAGGTAGACTGTGGCTATAAGCTCTATTTTCTACATACGCCGAGTGGTGAACTACTGGATGATTTGATGGCTTTCGATCCCGAGCGAGGAAACGCACTCTTTGCGGGGGATTATGTCTCGAAATTTAGCATCGGACAGACGCCAGGTCACGCAACAATACTCCATACGTGGCTAAACATGGATGGGTATGGGCTAAGTGCAGTTCCGTCCAAATTGTTGCTTGGAACGTACGAACTCGACATCTGTGGCGATACGGGTTACATTATCCAGCCAGGCCTTACGAGTGATGATGTAGTTGAGCTAGTAAGATTGCTCGAAAACAATGAGATCGATGTGTCTCGAATGGTAGTCCTTGGATATTCTGTGACATTCAACGTCATGCATGAGTTAAAGAAGAACCTATCAGTCCTTAAGTCTGGTCGCAGTGTGTCAGTCATCGAAAGGCTCTAAAGATATGCAGATTCGTCTCCAAACACTCGAACACCAGCAGCGTGCACTAAAAAGTCTTACACACGTATTTCGTGGAGTATCTATGCACGATGATGGGCTCATGGAAGCCAACCCGATTCTCGACTTAACCGATCCACATATCAGAGAAAACATTTTTGAACTCCAAAGTGGAATCCTATTTGGCAACACCGCCATACCCTATCCGAATCGTACGCGAGTTGATGATGGAATATTGGGTATTGACATGAAAATGGAAACTGGCACAGGGAAAACTCTGGTCTACACCCAGATGATGTACGAGCTTTACCGCCTTTATGGGTTTAGTAAGTTCATTATTCTTGTCCCGTCAACCGCTATTAAAGCTGGTACAGAGGCATTTATTAAGTCTGAATATGCACGAAGCTATTTGGAAGACCGGTACGACGGTAAAATTCACCTCGACCTGGAGGTTTTGGAACCTCAAAAAAGCAGTAAGGGGAAAAAGTTCTTCCCAATCGCAGTATCTAATTTTGTTTCAGCTTCCCGATTGACTAAAGGTCGAGTTCAGGCGCTTCTAATGACTGATGGAATGCTCCGGTCTGACGCGACGCTAGGATTCGGCTATGACCAGGTAGTTCTCGGCATGTCCAGCCGCCCATACGATGCTTTGGCTGCAACTAGGCCGGTAGTCATTATCGACGAGCCTCATCGGTTTAAACGCAATAACAAAGCGTATAAAACACTCGTTGACCAATTAAAACCTCAGGCTATTATCCGTTTTGGTGCCACATTTCCACAGGATGAAAAAACAGGCAAGCTTGATTATAATAATCTAATTTATAATCTTGGTGCGGTTGAGGCATTCAACTCTCAGTTGGTAAAGGGCGTTGTTGTCCAATATCCGAAGGATGATGCTGGAGCGTCCATGCGCCTGAAACTGACGAATTTCTCCACTAAATCGCCGAAGCAAGCTACATTTACAGATCTTGATAGCTCTAAAATTTACAAGTTGGGCATTGGCGAGACGCTGGCTGAAGCGGATTCTGCATTTGCGGGTATTTCTGTCGAGTCGGTCGGCAAAGTTGAAAACGCGGCCGTTAAAACCGGCGTCGCTTTATCCAACGGTAAAATCCTAGCAAAGGGTGATACCTTGATCGCTGGCGTATATACACAGACGTACCAAGAAGTGATGCTTTCACGTGCTCTTGATAATCATTTTGAAACTGAATGGGATAATTTTAGACGCACTGTTCCAGTGAAAACACTTAGTCTCTTCTTTATTGACTCTGTTGAGTCGTATCGCGGTCTTGAAGGGGCAGGATATTTGCGCTTGAAGTTTGAGGAACTTCTGTCTGAAAAATTACGATCAGTCATAGCTAAGTTTGAGAAGCAGACATCTCCCATTGCAAGGGAGTATTTGGCATATCTACGGGCATCATTGGCTGATCTTTCAGCTACAAATGGCGGCTATTTTTCTGCGGACAATTCGACTAGTGACAAGGCGATTCAAGACGAAGTTCGTTTAATCTTGAAGGATAAGCAAACTATGCTTACCTTTAAGAATTCCGATGGCTCGTTTAATACGATGCGGTTTATTTTCTCAAAGTGGACGCTTCGAGAAGGTTGGGATAATCCAAATGTATTCCAGATCGTGAAATTACGCTCGTCTGGGTCTGAAATTTCCAAGTTGCAAGAGGTCGGGCGCGGTTTGCGTCTACCTGTAGACACTAACGGTACCAGGCTTGCCGACGAAGATTTTCGACTTACGTATTTGGTTGACTATACCGAAGAAAATTTTGCTAAGACGCTGGTTTCTGAAATCAATGCTGATGCTGCTGTAGATGCTCCCTCGATTCGCGAACTCCTTCCACGTGTGGCTGTTGAGCTGGATATGGACGAGAATTGGCTTTTCATTGAGCTGTTACAAAAAGGACTTGTAGATACAGATAAGAATCTGATTGAAGGCAAGGAGTCAGAATTCTATGAGCTATATCCACAATTCGCTGTTGGAAAGCTAAAAGCAGGCAAGATTGTTGAAGATAAAGCCAAGGTTAAAGTTGGGATTCGCAAGAACCGCTATTCTGAGCTACGCCACTTGTGGGAAGCTGTAAACGCGAAGTATTATTTGCGGCTTGATGAACTGACTGAGGATGAAATCAGTGAATGCATCGACGATATTCTTGCTCAGGACGTCTATCGTGCACAGACCGGTACGTATGCTCAAGAAGCTGTTGTAGCAGGGACCGATGGTGAACTTAGCGTAGTAAAGTCTATCAAGGATGTTTATGCAGTCGACGGATCAATGCCGTACGGTAAGTGGCTTCGGATTGTATTTTCACAGACATCACTGCCACTTAAAGAAGTTCATGCGGGACTAGTTCGTTTAAATTCTGTAAAGAAACTCCCTACTGATTTCTTTAATTCAGATACTTTGGCGGAGTTTATCACGCAGTTCCATCTTTGGATGCAGCGGGAATTTCTTAAGCGTTTCTCGTATACGCGAATTGAAGGAGCTTTAGGTGCTACAGCCCTTACTGATGCTGACGGCAGCCCACTCGATAGTATTGCTCAAGGTAATGTTGGTCTTTACCGTGAAAACGGTGTTCTAGTGCCGGAGAACTTTCTATATGATGCTTTTGTTTTTGACTCACCTAAGGAAAAAGAGACTATTCGAGAGTCGATATTGGATGAAGTTGTCGTTTACGGAAAAATTCCCCGTCGCTCGATTCGAATTCCTGTATATTTCGGAGGAACAACGAGTCCCGACTTTATGTACGTGTTAAAAACGTCCGATGGTAGAACGTCTATTAACTTCGTGATTGAGACTAAAGATGTGGAAAGTCGCGCAGATTTACGAGAAGTTGAACAATTACGAATCCGTGCTGCAAGAGCTTTTTTTGAGGCTATTTCAAGCGAGAGTCTTAATGTCCAATTTGCACCTCAGCTGAAGCGTGATCACATTGTGAAGATGATTCAACAGGTTCTCGCTCCGGGCGAATAGAGTTGCGAGAGAGCCGCATGGTGCACAAGATTCTTGTATGGTCGGTAGTACATTTGCCTGTAGGGCGGTAGTTAAAATGGCCAGATTATTCTCGGTTTTTATACCGCCCCAGGGGTGCAACATCTTCCCCTATGAAAGCACTGCTGTGGCGGAATGATGCCATCACGGAGAACAACTATGTATCGGTTGGGCCTCCTTCCTCGGCAAGATCAAACACACCGTCGAGATAACCGTATCGACCGCGATTGGCGTTTTTGTGAACTTACTCAGATTTTGTGAGTTGGTACAAAAGTAAGACTGGATTAACATCTGGGTTCAGTTTACATTCGTCATGTCGCTTTTCTTGAATCAATCACCACTTTATTGTTGCCAGTGGTTTCGTCACGCGATAAAAAGTGGTATACATTGTTATGTATGGTAATTTTTGAACAATATTACGAGATACAATTGGATATTTTTGCGAGGGGCGCGGTAATGGGCGGGCAGCAGGAATTGGTGTTTAAGATAACGCAGATATTTCGATCGGGTAACTCCTACCTGGAGTTACGTCATAAGGGAGGATGTGTAAAGTGAACTCAAGTCATGCAGACAACCAAACTCAGTTACTGATACAGTTTAATACGAGATGTAGCCGAATTCTTTCTACATACAAGGCTCATGAAGCGGCAGCCGACCGTCTAGTAAAACTGGAATCTTGCCGAAAGGGCGCGAGTATAGTTTTGACGGCACTTAGCGCAGTTACATTTGTAATACCGGTATTGGAAACGGTCGGGCTGGGGAGATATTCTTCGGTTGTAGTGTCTGGCATTGCGCTTGCAGCTACGATGATTGCTTTGTCTAGTGATTCAGTGGATTGGCGAGGGAGGGCAGAGCAACATTCTCATGCTGCTCGGGACTTGCGTCGGCTGCACCTTGAATATCAGTCGCTCATGCTTGATTTCCGGGTGGGTCGTTTAACCCTTGAGGAGGCCTTGGAAAAACGGGATAAGCTGGCTAGAAAGGAATATAAAGTGCTAAGTCGCATCTCGGTGCGAGTGAAGAATTCAGACTCAGACAAAGCTGAGAAAAAAATTGATTCCGATACAAGCCTTCAAATGAACTATGTTTTGCGGGAAGGAGAATAAATTGCAAGATAGTGATATTTCGGATCTTTTTACAGAAGTCCTTGCCAATCTTAAGGTCTCAAACCGTGAAGAAATTGGCCAGCGTCGGGATGCGCTCACTAAAGCGTTGAATGAGGAGTTTCGGAGCGTTGGTGACGAGACGAACCATCGTCTCATGGTCGGTTCTTTTGGCCGACATACTTCAATCAATGGATGCTCAGACTTGGACATGGTCTACATTCTGCCTCAAAGCCTCAAGACCTCGTATTCATCAGAAGAGGGACCAAGGCGAGTGCTGGAGCGCACGAGAAAGGCAATGATGAAGCATTACCCGAGCACAACAATGGAAGTTCGCCGGCTAGTTGTATGTGTCAAATTCGCAGACTTCATGTTTGAAGTTCAGCCGGTGTTTGAGGATGAAGATGGCAGTTTTTTATTTCCTGATACCTACAAAAAGACATGGAGAACTACAAATCCACGTGCTGAGATAGATGAGTTCAAAGATTTTAATGAGGCAACGGCAGGTTCCCTAAGGAAACTCTGTAGATTAACTCGTGCGTGGAAGGATAAGCATGCTGTGAAGATGGGTGGGTTGCTCATTGACACACTCGCATATGATTTCCTCCAAGATCATGATGAATATTGGGCAAAATGCAATCTTGCAATTATGCTCCGAGATTTCTTTGCTTGGGTCGCAGGTCAGGAAAACCGTGAATTTTATTACGCTCCAGGCAGTAACCAAAAAGTCTTTGTGAAGCATGGTTTTAGAAAAAAGGCCTCCGCAGCTCTTAAGCTGGCCGATGAGGCCTTGGCAGCCCAGGACGAATCCCAGCTTGCTGAGCGCTGGCGATTAGTGTTGGCAAAGGTGGTGCCAATTTCAGACGCAGAGCAAGATGCCGACTTGGACTATATAGACACCGAAGAATTCATTGAAGATTTCTTTACTGAGGAGCTTTCTTATTCCCTGGAGGTTGGCTGCAAAGTGACCTACGGGGGTATTCAGCTCTCATTAGATCAGTGGCTCAAGAAATACGGCAAGCTCCAGCATGATTGTAACCTCCGCTTTAACATTCAAAGCCACAACGTTCCTGAGCCATTTGAAGTCAGATGGAAAGTACTCAACCGTGGGGCTGAAGCTAGACGGTTAAATATGATTCGAGGCACAATTATTGAGGGGAGCGCGGTCCACGCACATGTGGAGACGACAATGTTTCGTGGCAATCACTATGTCGAGTGCTATCTAATCTGCAATGGCCTGCTTGTCGCCAGGAGTCGAATCGACGTGCCGATTGCATAAGCATTCTACATTGTTCATTCCTGGTGAGGCCCTGCAGATAGTGACAGTCGGAAGCTTCAACTAAACAGCCCGTTTTTCACTTCCTGCGTGCTCATCCGGGCGAGTCAGGTCAGAGCTACGCCTACTGCAAAGAACACCCAACATCCAATGCCGCCCCACCGTTGCAACGCCGATAGACCGAGGTCAGGAGCGCGGGGAGCTTGCGCTGCTTCACTTCTGGAGCTATCCTCGGAGCACCTTGTGGAGCGTACCATTGAAACATGGTGGCGCGCGAGGTGTGAGTGAAGGAGAGAATCATGGATGTAGGCGGCAATGAGTACTGGAAGTGGCGTGCGCGTGTAGAGGAAAACACACGACACACTATCGCTAGTTAACACAAACTGCGTCGCACTTTTTCAACCACTCCATTCATTCGAATCGCATTTCAGCGCAAGCTTCTTTAGGAAATAATTTGGAACTCTCCTTAAAGGAGGTTGACCAGCATTAATATCCTATTTATATGGTCTAATTGAGATAATATGAAAGTGATGCGTCATGCTTGCTAGTACAGGAGGTGTTAGGCCATTGGGAACCAGCGGTGGTATTGGGAAACAGATCGCCAAATTGGATCAGATTTTGTATTTCAAGCAGGGCCGGTATCAGAAAAAGCTTGGTGGGCCTACTCTCGTTTACGGAGTTGGTGCTTTCACCACTTTGGTCACCGCAGCAGTTGCAGGTGCGGGCATTGCCTGGCGGGCTAAAAAGTTCTGTAATGAATACACGGTGCACACCGAGATTTTTGTGCATCAAGGATTGACACTGCGGCAGGGGAGCACGGTAATCGTAGAATCCTTGAGCGGGGATCATGTCATCCTCAAAGTGAAAGGTATAAGGAATAAAAAGTCTGTTCCTTTGGAAGTTCTGACTGAGTGCTCAGACTTCAGCCTGGAGTCATGGCAGGCACCGAAAACCAACAAGCTTAGGCGGGTAAGTAAGGGGAAACTGAAGAAGCTCGATGCAGTCAGGGATAAGTTCTGACAGCAGCCCCTCGATTCGTGCCTCCTTATTGTTCTGGCGCGTGAGTAGGGGTTGTCGGCGGGCTAGGGCCAGAGGCATATGAGAATTCTTGTCTTGATCGGTTGATGCGGTGAGGGCAAGTTAGGGGTATAGGCCACGACTGTGTTGATAGGTAGCTAGTCAAAAGTAAAGGCGCGATTGT
>JAUMUB010000044.1 GCA_030530905.1 Bifidobacteriaceae bacterium
TCCACCAATCATGCAGTTTTCCATTGCCATCAAATTGGCTTCCTTGGTCGTCAAAACCATGTCCAATCTCATGGCCAATAACTGCGCCAATGCCACCATAATTTGCAGCATCTTCAGCCTCAGGGTTAAAGAATGGAGGTTGTAAAATAGCAGCAGGAAATACGATAACATTCATAGTTGGCTCATAATAAGCGTTCACAGTCTGAGGGTTCATTAACCACTCATCCTTATCAACGACTTTGCCAACTTTGCTTAAATAATATCCAGAAGCGTACAAGCATGCAGCATTCATATTTTCCACAAGACTTGCATTATCTTGAATATTTAACGCAGTATAATCACGCCAATGGTTAGTGTATCCGATTTTAGGGCTGAATTTTGCAAGCTTTTCTAAAGCCTTTTGCTTTGTTTGTTCACCAAGCCAATCACTGTGAGTAATAGACTCATGGTAAGCGTGAATAAGATTGTGCACTAATTCTTGCATACGTTCTTTAGAAGAAGCAGGGAAATGAAGCTTCACATACTCTTTTCCAACCTCTTCACCACAAATGCTATTTACCAAGCTCACTGCACGCTTCCAACGATCACGCTGCTGCTGTGAACCTGAAAGAACTTTGCCAAAAAATTCGAAATTTGTCACATCAAATTGTTCGCTAAGCATATATGCGTGGCTGATAATGTGGTGCACTCTAGCCCACAACTGTAAGTCTTCTAAACTCGTGTTCTCCCATAAATCATTAAAACCACTAAAGAAGCTTGGCTCATGAACAATAGAAGTTGACAAAGCATCATGCAAGTTAACAGGTTGTTTGCCTTGGTCGTAGGAATCGTATGATTCTTGCCAAGCACGAATCCAATCGAGTAAATGCACGTGTGAAAGAGTGGAATTTAGATCTTCTAAACTAGTTGGGTTATAAGTTTTTTGAGAGTCTCGAGTTTGAACATTATCCCAATGATGTCGTGCAATGCTTGTTTCAAAATCGAGAAAACGTTGTGCAAGTTCTGCGCTGTTAGCAACTGTAGCGTATTGTGCATTTTCAAGCTGCTTAGCAACCATATGCTTATATGCTTCACGAATAGGCTTGTAATGATCTTCACGATAATATGCTTCGTCAGGCAAACCTAATCCGCCCTGTTCAAGATGAACAATATTGTATTCAGGATTACCTGGGTCAGGGTAAACTGCCAATCCAAAGAAGTTAGGGCCATCATGATGATCTAAACGAGCTAATACTTTAATAAGTTCTTGCTTATTGTTTGCGGTGTCAATAGCTTTCAGATCTTCAGAAATTGGCTGAATTCCAGCGGATTCGATGTCTTGCTTATTCATAAAAGCGCGATATAAAGCGCGGGATTTTTGCGCTGCAGTATGCTCATCTTCTAATATTTCATGAATTTGCTTTTCAGCATTTTCAGCGAGCTTATCAAATGATCCGTAACGCGAACGATCCTCTGGAAGCGTGTAAGTGTCAATCCAAGGTCCGTTGACAAAGCGGAATAAATCATTACCTGCTTTAATTACTGATGAAAATGAAGTCGGATCTAAACCAGAAATTTTATTAGTACTCATGAACCATAGTATAGTATTACTGCTCTATCGAAATTGTAGATGTTTAATAATTTTGTGTTTATTTTAGGTAAGAATCGAAAGTATTTTGCAACTCTTGTAATTGTTAGGTGTGCAAAGTAATGTGGGTTATATGATTGAACTTAAAACTCCAGCTGAAATTGAAGCAATGAAACCTGCAGGCAGGTTTGTTGGTAATATCCTCAAAGAATTACGTAAAAGCACCAAGGTTGGCACGAATCTTCTTGATATTGATAATTATGTTAAAGAACGCATCTTGTCTCGTCAGGGTGCGAAGTCTTGCTATGTTGATTATGCCCCAGATTTCGGAACAGGCCCTTTTGCGCATTATATTTGCACTTCTGTGAATGATGCAGTATTGCATGGCATTCCATTTGATTACAATTTGAAAGACGGTGATTTAGTAAGCCTTGATTTAGCAATTGAAGTTGATGGCTGGGTAGGCGATTCTGCTATTAGCTTTATTGTTGGCGAGCATAAAGACCCTGAAGATGAGCGCATTATTAAAAGCACTCAAGAAGCGTTAGAGGCAGGTATTGCTCAAGCTCAGCCGGGTAATCGCTTAGGTGATATTTCTGCTGCAATTGGTGATGTCGCACGCTCATATGGCTACACAGTGAACCTTGATTTTGGTGGTCATGGTGTAGGTCATATTATGCATGGCGATCCACATGTTCCTAATGATGGTCGTGCAGGTCACGGTTATCGTTTGCGCCCAGGCTTAGTTATTGCAATTGAGCCTTGGTTTATGAAAACTACTGATGAGATTTATCAAGATGAGAAGGATGGCTGGACTTTGCGTTCTGTTGATGGTTCGCGCGGTGCTCATAGTGAGCATACAATCGCTATCACCGAAAACGGTCCAGAAATTCTCACCGTTCGTGAGTAATTCGTGTATTACGATGTAATATGAGTAGCGCGATTTAGCTCATAAATTAATCTCAGTATTTTTTGTGTCTCTATATATAGCATGTTTTTATGTTTGTAACATAAAACATGCTATTTTTATATAACCTTTTATTTCAAATAAAGGAGGTTATATGACGGAATTAGCGTACTTGAAGGTAAACGATTCTGCCTATGAATTGCCTGTTGTGAAATCATCGCTAGGTCCGGATGGTATTGTTACTTCGTCCTTACGCAATGACGGGTGGGTGACGCTTGATCCTGGTTTCTTAACCACAGCACAATGTCAGTCTAAAATCACTTATATTGATGGTAATAAATCTATTCTTCGATTTCGAGGATATCCTATTGAGCAGTTGTGTGAAAGTTCAGACTTCCTAGAAGTGGCGTGGCTACTGCGTTATGGTGAATTGCCTAATAAGGAACAGCTAGATCGCTTTTGTTCGGATATTAACCATCGAACTATGGTGGGGGAAGATTTTAGAACATTCATGGGATCGTTCCCTCGCACTGCGCATCCAATGAGTATGATGGCATCTGCGGTAAACGCTTTAGCAACTTTTTATCCTGATACTACTGATATTACGGATACGGATCAGCTAGATGAGTCTGCTAAAATTATTATGGCGAAAGCGCGCACGATTGTAAGCTATATTCTTCGTCGTCGCCGTGATGAGCCAATGCTGTTTCCAGATTATGCACGCGGATATATTGATGATTTTCTGCGTATGTGCTTTGCTGCTCCGTACGAGAAGTATGAGTCTGATCCTTTATACGTTCATGCTCTTGGACGTTTGCTTATTATTCACGCTGATCATGAGCAAAACTGTTCTACATCTGTTGTTCGCATAGCAGGTAGTGCTCACGCAAATCTGTATTCCGCTATTGCTGCTGGAATTAATGCGCTGTCAGGTCCTTTGCATGGAGGTGCGAATGAGGCTGTGCTTCGTCAGCTCAAAGCAATTCGTGATAGTGGTTTAAGCGTGCAGGAGTTTGTGAACCATGCAAAAGATAATAAGCAGCGGATATCTGGCTTAGGGCATAGAGTGTACAAATCGTATGATCCTCGTGCAGCAATTGCGAAACAATATTTGGAAAAGATTATGGGGCATTCAGATACTTTGAAGCTTTCTGAAGAAGAACACGCGCTTTTCGATGTTGCAGTGCAATTAGAGGATATTGCGTTGCATGATGATTACTTCGTTGAACGCCATTTGTATCCTAATGTCGATTTTTACACTGGTTTAATTTATCGTGCAATCGGTTTTGAACCTTCAATGTTTACTACATTATTTGCTTTAGGGCGAATACCTGGTTGGATTGCGCAATATCGTGAAATGCTTAACGATGATATGACTAAGATTGGCAGACCTCGTCAGGTTTACACTGGCGAAGTGTATCGCGATTATGTGCCAATGGATCAGCGTAGGTGAGTGAAGCAGAGTTTGTGTAATTAACTACCAGACGAAGTTTCATAATCGCAGGTGTTACAGTTTCGCATGGGCTTTGGATTGTCGTTCTAGTGTAACGGTAAAGTACGAAATCAGATTCGTGTAAAGCGTTGCAATATTTGGGTATGAGAAAGGTTGGGGATGCTATAATGTTTGAGCGTCCCCAACCTTTTACTGTTTAGATATTGTTCAGACTAGGTTAAACTTAATTTTTACTTAATTCTTATGTAAAGCCTCGTTGAGCTCGATTCCACTTGCGCGATATCGTGCTTCGATAGCACCAGTTAATGAGTTACGAATAAACAATAAATTGTTTTTGCCGCTTAACTCAGCGGCTTTAACAATTTCCTGAGTTCCTGCCGCCTTGTTAATAACTGTTACTTTGGTGCCAGCAGTGATGTATAAGCCAGCTTCAACAACACAGTTATCGCCTAATGAAATGCCAATACCAGCATTTGCGCCAAGTAGACTATGCTCACCAATTGAATTGCGGAGTTTACCGCCACCTGAAAGAGTGCCCATAATAGAAGCGCCGCCACCAACATCAGAGTTATTACCAACAACAACACCTTGCGATACGCGACCTTCTACCATGCAATTACCAAGAGTACCAGCATTGAAATTAACGAATCCTGCGTGCATAACCGTTGTTCCAGGTGCAAGATACGCTCCTAAGCGTACGCGATCCGCATCCGCAACACGAACGCCGCTAGGTACAACATAATCTACCATGCGTGGAATCTTATCAATAGAGTAGACAGTAACCTGAGGTAAACCACTTTGTGTCATCGCAAGCTTGCGTTCGTTAAAATCCTCAACTGCCATAGGACCATAATTTGTCCAAACAGTAGTAATTAATGCGCCAAAGATATTATCTAAATTAATAGTATTTGGTTTTACTAAGCGCATACTTAATAAATGCAAACGTAAATAAGCATCTTGGGGGTTTTCTACAGGTTCATCTAACTGTGAAACTGTAAACATAGGAACTCGGCGAATACCTCGAGCATCCTCATTTTCAGAAATATGAGTAAAAGAATGATCAGGAGTAGTTTCAGGAGCATCACCAAGAGTTAAAGTAGGATACCAAACATCTAAAACACGATCTTGTGAGTCGACGCTTGCTAAACCCCAACCCCATGCTTTTTGCTGATTCGTCATATAATTGATCTCCTTAACAGGATAGTAATAGTGACTTATGAACTTATGGTATCAGGTGACATATCACGTCAGTCTAATTATTTCGTGTTATGGAATTATTATTAAAGCGGTTCTAGCGTATTGAAATCCTTACTTTTCAGTACAATACATATTGTGAAAAATTTTGAATTGCTAGGCTATAAGGATTTTTGAGTACATATTCGCACTAGAATTTACGATTGTACTTAATTAAAGAGTAGGAACTATGGCAGAATTCGATTTTTCGCAAGCAATTTCTGACGCAACATCAAAGTTAGATTTAATCTCAAATGCACTAGATTTAGACCGCTTAAAAGCGTCTATTAGTGATTTAGAAAAGCAAGCATCCGCGCCCAATCTGTGGGATGATACAGAAAATGCGCAAAAAATTACTACAAAACTTTCAGCATTGCAATCTCAATTGCGCCGCATACAGAGCGCGTATCAGCGTCTTGAAGATGTGCAGACTTTAGTGGATTTAGCGCAAGAAGAGCATGATACTGATTCCTTGCAAGAAGCAGAACAAGATGTTCTCGCAATTGCTAATGATTTAGATGATATGGAAATTCAAACCCTGCTTGATGGGGAATATGATGAACGTGCTGCTGTGGTTACTATTCGTGCAGGAGCTGGTGGTGTCGATGCCGCTGATTTCGCGCAAATGCTCTTACGCATGTATTTGCGATGGGCGGAACGCAATAATTTCAAAGTAAAAATGTTAGATACTTCTTACGCTGAAGAAGCAGGTATTAAATCTGCCACGTTCCAAATTGATGACCCATACTCGTACGGACGTTTATCAGTTGAAGGTGGCACCCATCGTATGGTTCGTATTTCGCCATTTGATAATCAAGGGCGTAGGCAAACAGGCTTTGCTGCGGTAGAGGTTATTCCACTAGTTGAAAGCACGGATCATATCGATATTCCTGATTCAGATATTCGCGTGGACACGTTCCAAGCCTCTGGTCCTGGTGGACAAGGTGTGAACACCACGTATTCTGCAGTACGTATTACTCATTTGCCAACTGGATTAGTAGTTTCTATGCAAGATGAGCGCTCGCAAATTCAGAATCGTGCATCTGCGATGGCAGTGTTGCAGTCTCGCTTATTAGTGCTAAAGCATGAGGAGGAGGCGCAGAAGAAAAAAGAGCTTGCTGGTGATATTAAGGCAAGTTGGGGTGATCAAATGCGTTCATATGTGCTGCACCCATATCAAATGGTTAAGGATTTGCGTACAGGATATGAAACCTCTCAAACACAAGCAGTGTTTGATGGTGATATTGATGGATTTATCGAGGCAGGTATTCGTTGGCGACATGAGCAGCGTCGCGCCGGTAATAATACAAAGGATGAATAATGGCACTCATTTCTTTAGATAAAGTTAGTAAAATTTATCCGCGCGGCACACGTCCTGCGTTAGATGAAGTTGATTTAAAAATTAATCGCGGTGATTTCGTGTTTTTGGTGGGCGCTTCAGGTTCGGGTAAAACAACTTTGCTAAGCCTGTTATTGCGTGAGGAGGAAGCGACAAGCGGTGAAATTCGCGTTGCTGGCACTGATTTACGCCGTATTACAGATAGGCAAGTACCTCAGTATCGCCGTTCTATCGGTTTTATATTTCAGGATTATAAGTTACTTCATAACAAGACCGTCTGGCAGAACGTGGCTTTTGCTCTTGAGGTTATTGGCATGAATCGTTCGACTATTAAGTCGCTTGTTCCTAAGGTTTTAGAAACTGTTGGCTTAACTGGTAAAGAAAATAATTACCCTCATGAGCTTTCTGGTGGCGAAGCTCAGCGTGTTGCTATCGCTCGTGCTTATGTGAATCATCCTCAGATATTACTTGCTGATGAGCCTACTGGAAATTTGGATCCTACAACTTCTCTAGGCATTATGGAAGTCTTAGATGCGATTAATCGTACAGGCACTACTGTTGTCATGGCGACTCATAATGAAGAGATTGTCAATTCGATGCGTAAACGTGTTATTGAGTTGCACTCTGGAAAAATTGTTCGCGATGAGGCTCATGGATCGTATGATTCCGCATTGTATTTCCCTGATTCTGATGTTGAGTATAAAGCTAAGCAAGCTTTGGGTGATGTTGTTGCTGATGAGAGTGAAAGTGAGGGTATTGCGCGTTTAGCGAAAAGCGTTCACTCTGGTCGTACTGGTCGCTATGGTGAGGCTTTCCAGCCTTTGGAAACCACTATGACATGGGGTAAAGGCTTACCTCTTGATTCAATCCGTGAAGAGATGGAAGCAGCAAAGTCGGTTTCCCAGGATGTTAACGGGGAAGTAGATAAACATGCGGCTTATAAACCTGCAGTATCTAATGCTGCTCATGTTCCAACTCCTCCTAAACCTGAGAATGATTCTACTAATAATGAGATGAGTGCTGCTGCTCATGCTGAGGAAGTGCAACGTGAAGATAATACTAAGACTCATAATGAGCAGGCAACGAGTTCAAATGAAACTGGTTCAGTAGAACAAGCAGTGGAAGTTGAAACTAGCAATAATGAAACATTATCGGATTCATCTTCTGAAACTGCAATAGAATCTGATAATTCTCAGAAAAACGCTGAAGTACCTTTACCGCCTGCGCCACCTACTGCTGAAAATGTTCATCAATCAGAAAAAGGAGCATAGTCCTGATGCAAGCAAGATTTATTCTTTCTGAAACGGGAATTAGTTTAAAACGAAATGTTTCGATGATTATTTCCGTTATGTTGGTGACGTTTATTTCCTTCTTATTTATCGGTGCATCTGTGCTGATGCAATCCCAGATTACTAAAGCAAAAGGTGACTGGTATGACAAGGTCGAAGTGGTTG
>JAUMUB010000045.1 GCA_030530905.1 Bifidobacteriaceae bacterium
AAAATACTAAATTTATTGCAACGTTGTATCGAGATAATAAAGCGTATGACAATCATTATGCTTTAAATTTTCCTCAAATTTCTGCAATATTTGAAGTCTATCTAAAGTTGTTTGCGCAGTATTATTCGGTAAGTTGTTTACATTAAACCAGCGAATATCAAGATTTTCATTATCACCAAGAGCAATTTTAGAGGAATCACCATCTACCACACAACTAAAAGCATGATCTAAATATTGCGCCTTATCATTATTAGGATACGTAATAATAGGGGATACAGATACGCATACAAAATGCTCAATACAAACCGATAAGCAAGTTTCCTCTTGCGCTTCACGAATAACCGTATCAGCCGGATTCTCCCCAGGCTCACAAATACCACTTATAAGCGCCCACTGGCCAGAATCAGCGCGCTTTGCAAGTAAAATCTCACCACGATCATTTTTAATAAAAGCAGTAACACCAATAAGCCACAGCAAATTATGACCAATATTATTGCGCAAATTAAGAATAAAATCCGGCGTAGGCATGTATGCTCCTTCAACGTAGTAACACTTATTATGGTAGATGAAACAAGCGCCTAAAACAACAGTGCGAGCAGATACAACAACTGCCCGCACTGCAACAAAACAGCAAGTTATTTACTTCAAAAAGAATGTAACAATACGCATTAAAAGTAAAACTTGAAGATAAAAAAGTTATGCCAAATAATGCTTACCTGCCTGTTGCTGCATCCACTCTTCAACCTCATCAATTTCACGCGGAATATCATGAGAAATCCATTGCGGACCATTCTCCGTCATTAAGACGTCATCCTCAATGCGAATACCAATACCACGCAACTCTTCAGGAAGTAACAAGTCGTTCTTAGCAAAATACAAGCCAGGCTCAATAGTGAAAATCATGCCAGGTTTCAACTGCGCACCCTGATAAGACTCATAACGAGCCTCAGCGCAATCATGCACGTCAAGACCAAGATGATGAGCAACACCACAAGCCAACCAACGGCGATGCTGCTGACCCTCAGGAGAAAGACTCTCCTCAACATCAACTTGCAAAATACCCCACTCATGCAAACGCTCAGCAATAACGCGCATACAAGCATGATGAATATCACTATAAGTAGCACCAGGTTTAGTAGCCTCAAAACCAGCGAGCTGAGAGTCTAACACAGCCTGATAAAGCTTACGCTGTAACGGAGTGAACTTTCCGCTAACAGGGAAAGTTCGAGTAATATCAGCAGTATACAAGCTATCAACTTCAACACCAGCATCCACAAGAAGTAAATCGCCACTGCGAACAACACCAGTATTGCGTATCCAATGCAAAATAGGAGCATGTTCGCCAGAAGCAACAATAGTGTCGTAACCAACTTCATTACCCTGTTCACGAGCAACAGAATTAAACGCGCCCTCAAGAATACGTTCAGAACGTGGCTTATCCTTTGCTTCAGGCAAAGCGGTTAACAAACGATCAAAACCAAGCTTAGTAGCCTCAACTGCCTTACGCATCTCACGGATTTCATATTCGTCCTTAATCATACGGGCTTCAGCTGCAAACTCGTGTAACTTGTCATCATCAGCATTATTATCATTATGATTATCAAAGCCATGAGCCTGACGAATATTCTCAACAAGTTGAGTAAGCTCCTGATCAGCATTCGCAATAATGCGCAAACGAACTGCGCCAGACTCAGTGCCAACATCCTTGCTTAAAGCATCCTCAAGCTGAGCAATATCGTGAGTTTCAATACCAGTCATTGCCTGAAGTTCTTGCAATCCGGCGCGAGGGCCAACCCAGTACTCTCCATAGTGAGCGTCCTTATAAAACGCCTCTGTACTATTATCAGCGCGAGGGGCTACGAAAAGTTCTGGAATATGAGTAATACCTTCTTGTGCTTGCTTGCTTTCAGGGTCAACAGGGTTTAGCACTAGCACAGCACCCTCTTCATAATCTTGGCCTAAGCCAGTGTAATAAGAGAAAGAAGTATCTGGTCTAAAAGCATAATTGCAATCATTATTACGAACCTTATACTGGCCAGCAGGAATAATAAGGCGTTCGCCAGGGAAACGCTCACCCAATTCTTTTAAACGAGAAATAATGTATTTACTCGACTCTAACGGTGCAATATCAGGCTCCTGATTATCCCAACCGCTCATCATAAAATCTCTAAAAACAGTGCTTTGAGGGCGTAAAGAACGATTATTTACACGCTCTTCGATATTCTCATGATCTTGCTCTTGTGAACTCATATAAACTCCTAGAAATAAACCAATACCATTTAGTGTAATAATGTGTGTGAATAACTAAATTTATAAAAAATAAAATGGTAGTAGAAACGATAATATAAGTCTAATTGCAATGCCTACGCCATATTTTAAAATATACAAGGTTTTATTTTTCATTTACAAGGGGCGGCATATACATGTCTTACGAAGATCCAAATCGTACTGGAAGTACTGTGATACAAGTCGAACGCGAGATAATGTCACGTCCGCCTGAGCATAATAACACAAATCTAGACTTAGATAGAATGAACTTAATCCTCGATGTGATGGGACACCCAGAGGAAACGTTCAGAGTTATTCATGTCACTGGTACGAATGGCAAAGGCTCAACCGCGCGTATGGCTGAAGCAATTTGCAGAGAATACGGTATGCGCACAGGATTGTACACATCCCCTCATTTAGAACGCATTAATGAACGTATTGCAATCGACGGGCAAAGTTTAAGTGACGATGATTTTGTTGACACTTGGGATCAGATTAAAGATTTAGTTGCTATTGTCGATACCGAAATGGAAAAGCAGCACAAGCCGCATATGAGCTTTTTTGAAGTGCTTACGGCGATGGCGATCTGGAAATTTGCTGATGCGCCAGTTGATGTCGCAATTTTTGAAGTAGGCATGGGTGGCTTATGGGATGCTACAAATGTTGTGAACGCTGATGCAGCTGTGATAGGTCCAATTGACATGGATCATATGCAATGGTTAGGAAATACTGTAGAAAAGATTGCCACAGAAAAAGCAGGAATAATCAAGCCTAATTGCACGGCAATTATTGCAAAACAGCCTCACGAAGACGAAGTAATGCCATTAATCGAAGAAGCAGTTCAGCGCAATAATGCCACACTATGGCGCGATGGATACGAGATTGAAGTGGAATCTCGTATGCCTGCAGTAGGCGGTCAGATAGTAAACTTAAGAACTACTCTTGGAAATTATCAGGAAATTCCAGTTTCCAAATTTGGAGAGCATCAAGCACATAATGCTCTTGCTGCAATAGCAGCGGCTGAAGCGGTTTTGCCAATAAGTGGAGCGTTAGATAATGATATTGTTTCACAAGCATTATCAACCGTAAAAATTCCAGGACGTATTGAACAGATTCGTAATTCGCCAACCATTATTATTGACGGTGGTCATAATGTGAATGCGGCAAACACTTTACGTGATGCGATTGAAGAAAACTACGATTTCAGCCAGCTTGTTGGTGTTATCTCAATGATGAAAGATAAGCAGGTTGAAGAATATTTAGGCGTTCTAGAACCAATCTTAAGTCACGTAATTATTACGGAAAACTCATGGAAACAGCGCGTAATGCCAGCGCAAGAGTTAGAAAAAATTGCTATAAGCGTTTTTGGTGAGGATCGAGTTACCCGAGTAGATGATTTACCAGATGCAATTCAAACAGCAGTAAACATGGTTGATGCCAATGACGAAATGGGTATTGGTTACGGACATGGTATTCTTATTGCAGGTAGCTTTGTTACAGCAGGAGATGCTCGTACGCTACTAAAATTGCGTATGAACACTGAACTAGAAAAGCCAAAGGCAGAGCGTGTAGCAATGCAAGAAGATGAGGATCCTGCTGAGGAGGCATAAACGATTTTATGCATTTAAAAGAACTTACGCTTAAAGGCTTTAAATCCTTTGCATCAGCAACAACACTTCATTTTGAACCAGGTATCACAGCGGTAGTCGGACCAAATGGATCTGGTAAATCTAATATTGTTGACGCATTAACATGGGTAATGGGTGAGCAGGGCGCAAAGAATTTACGCGGTACTTCTATGGAAGATGTTATTTTCGCTGGTACTTCTAGTCGTCCACCGCTTGGCCGTGCGCAAGTTACTTTAACCATTGACAATAGTGATCATGTTTTAGATATTGAATACTCTGAGGTTACTATTAGTCGTACCATATTTCGCAATGGTGGTTCAGAATATGCGATTAATGGAAATCAGTGCCGATTACTTGATATTCAAGAATTATTATCAGACACTGGTTTAGGCCAGCAAATGCATGTTATTGTTGGGCAAGGAAGACTTGACGCAATTTTACGTGCAGACCCAAGTGGACATCGTGCTTTTATTGAAGAAGCTGCTGGTATTCTTAAACATCGCAAGCGCAAAGAGCGTGCAATACGTAAACTTGCACATGCTCAAGAAAACGTGTCAAGACTTGATGACCTACTTCACGAAATACAACGTCAGCTAGGACCACTACGTCGGCAAGCAAAAATTTCAAAACGAGCAGACAATATCAAAATTGCTTTACGTGATGCTCAATCACGCTTATACGCTGATGAGGCTCAGCAACTTATTACACGCCGAAATACGGTTCGAGAAACATTAAGCAATGTTCGAGAACAATTATTAGTTCAACAAAAAGAGTTAACCAGTGTAAAACTACGTATTGAAAATATTGAGGCGTTAAGTTCTCAATCAAATCCACAAATGAGCGTGCTAAACTCCACGTGGCGTGAGCTTAATCAAGTGCAAGAACGCTTACACTCATTAGCATCACTTGCTCAGGAGCGGTCAAATTCGCTGCTAAACCAGATAGTCACTCATGTTGGAGATGATCCTTCAATCCTCATATCGCGTGCTGAAGAACTTGAAAAGCAAGCAGAATCAACTCAAGAGCAGGTAAATGTTCAGCGTATGAGTTTTGACAAGGCCACTGAAAAAAGAGCTGAAACAGAAAAGCAGCTGGCAGCAACACGTCAAACCATTACGCAGCTTCGATCATTAGCTCAAGAGCGAGATGAACGTTTAGCGCGTATGCGTGAACTTATTGCCAAAGAAGAAGCAGCAATGAATATTAGTTCTACTCGCGAGCAGGATTTATTAAAGCAACAAGAAGACGTTTCCGCGCAGTTAGAGCAAACGCGAGCAAGTCTTAAAGAGTTAGAAGAAACACAAGATTTTGAAGAAGATAATCACAGTGTAGAACTCGCTCGCGAAGAGTTACAAAAGAAACAAGAAGCATTAGACTTATTAGAAAAAGAACACCGAGATATTGAATCTTCTATAATCTCACTACAAGCTAAAGCTGATGCTTTACAAGATACTTTGGAACACCGTGTAGATAGTGCTGCGTTAGAACATGACACTTCTATAAGTATGCTCGGTTCGCTTACTGATTTTATTCGCGTACAAGACGGTTGGGAAGAAGCAATTGCGCGATCACTAGATGCCTTTAGTAGCGCAACCATAGTAAAAAATAAAGATAACATCATATACGCATTGCAAAAAGCTAAAGATGAAAAACTCGGTAAGGCAGTGCTACTATTTCCAAGTGAGCATACGCATTCTTGTAAAGAATATGAGGCAGGCAATTATATTATCGCAAATCCACTTGCTTCAGATGAGCATATTGCTCAGCAGGTTGTGACTGCCGTACAAGAAATACTTGAGCATACTGCGCTCGCTGAGAATATTGAATCTGCATACCAACTTATTAATAATGGCTGGGAAAAGGTTGTTACTAAAGACGGCGAAATCGTATATCAGAATGCCGCTATCGGCGGCTCAAGCCTATCTCAAAGTAATATTGCATTAGTTTCAAAGCGTGATAAAGCGTTGGCGCAAGTGCAAGAACTGCAAGCAAAGTTACATGATGTAGATACGAAACTTCAAGCGGCTGTTGAATCTCGTGATAAAGCTCGCGAACTAGCAAATGAAAAAGCGCAAGAGCGTGCTGCAATGAGAATTAAAATACAGCAGGCTCAAAAAGAGCGCGAACAAACTACTGCGCGTATTGACCATTTAACCAAACAGTACAATGATTTACAACAATCAATACAGCAGTCAAAAGATAGCTGTAAAGAGCATGAGCTTACATTACACGATTTGCAAACTGCGCTAGAAAATACGCAGAACAGCACAGATAGTAATAATTCTAATTTTGATGAATTAACTCAGCGTGAAGTAAGTTTACAAAAACAATTAGATCAAACTAGAGAAGCTGAAGTGACGGCAAAAGTTGCGTGGAATGAGGCGCAACAAAAAACACAATCGTATACTCGTCAAGCAAGCTTATTGCGAGATAATGCTCAGCAGTCGGTGCGTAAGCGTGAGCGTATTGAAGAAGAAAATAAGCAATGTCAAGAAAAAGCGCAACTAGCTGAGCATATTGCCTACGATGCAAAAGCCATTGCTGCAATGGTAGCTCAAGACATTGTTCGCGTTAATGATCAGCGTGAAAAACTTCAAATAGAAGTATCTAGCAATGATGAAGAGTTAAAAGTTTTAAGATCCCAACGCAATCAGCTTGAAGAAGTGGTTGGAGATTTAACAAAACGTGTTCATGAGAGTGATGTGGAACGCGAACATGTGAGTGTGGCATTTGGGCAAATTGTGCAAAAAGTTTCAGATGATCTATCAATGGATATCGATACTCTTGTAGCACAATATGGACCGCATATGCCAATTCCAGTGCTGGACGATGAAGGTCAACCAATTTTACTAGAGCAAAATAATGATGCTAATGCTCAAGAGGAAGATTCACAATCAGCACATACGCAAGAGGCAAGCTCGCACAATACAAGTAGCCCAAGCGAATTTGAGGCAATTGAAAACATAAATGCGTTAAACGCTGATCAATTACGCACAGTATATAAAACAGTGCCTTATAATAAGCAAGAGCAGCAGAAGCGTCTTGAGAAAGCAAGAAAAGATCTTGCAGCATTAGGTAAAGTGAACCCACTTGCTGCAGAAGAGTACGATGCTTTAGAAGTGAGAAATACATATTTGCATAATCAGCGTACTGATGTGGTAAAAAGCCGTGATGATCTAATGCGTCTTATCAAAGACCTAGATAAAACTATGGCG
Organism: Bifidobacteriaceae bacterium; assembly: GCA_030530905.1. GTDB lineage: Bacteria > Actinomycetota > Actinomycetes > Actinomycetales > Bifidobacteriaceae > Bifidobacterium. The sequence goes on from JAUMUB010000045.1 coordinate 7,112, forward strand.
CAAGTATTCACACAAGCATTTGAGGATACTGCTCAAGCATTTGAAACTGTGTTTGCCACACTATTTCCAGGAGGAACTGGTCGTCTTCGCCTAGAAAATCCAGATGATCCGTTAACTTCAGGCGTTATTGTTGAAGCAAGCCCAGCAGGAAAACGAGTGAAACAGTTAAGCTTGCTTTCTGGTGGTGAACGCTCTTTAACAGCATTAGCATTGCTTTTTGCAATCTTTACAGCACGCCCAAGCCCATTCTATGTGATGGATGAGGTTGAGGCAGCTCTTGATGATATTAACTTGTCAAGATTGCTTAATGCTCTTCAAGATTTACGCCAACATGCTCAGCTAATAATCATCACTCACCAGCAAAGAACAATGAGTATTGCTGACGCATTATATGGTATTACTATGCGTTCTGATGGTGTTACAGCCGTAATTAGTCAAAAACTAGAACGTGAAGAAAAGTAATGTTTTCTGCGTAATCAACTATGCTTACCCAGTATGTGATATGTAGCTGTTAATAGCGTGTACCTAACTTAGCTTAATTCAAAGAAAGTTGAAAGTTGTAAACAGCTAAAAGTTGTAGAAGAAGATCAGGTTGTTAGCGCACGAAAATATGCCAAGACTAGCTACGATGTTGCAGTTGCTTTGCACGCACAACAGTTTGCTCTACTAACACTGCTTGAGCATCAATAATTGGCAAATCCTCATGCGGAAATATTTCATTAAGTACGCTAAGCTCAGTGCAACCAAGCATGACTGCGTCGCAATGA
>JAUMUB010000046.1 GCA_030530905.1 Bifidobacteriaceae bacterium
GTAACAGCGTTGCGTCAGGATTAATTTTTTTACGCAATGCATTGATAGTTTTATTGCCTACTACAAAGTATCCTCCAGTAAAGGTGTAATCTTGTTCATTGTCATCATTGCTTAAGAATACTGACATAGTTCCGTTAATGCTGTAAACACCTGGTTTTGAAAATGCATATTGCAAATTATGCTTATCTGCAGATAGTAATTGTATATTTTTTGAATTTTGTGAACCACTATCAGTTATTGGCATAAATCCTTTTCCTTGATTTAGACCAATTAAAGTATTTGAACCATTTGGACCACTTATACTTGCTTCATACATCGTTTTTTGATTGCCAAATTGATCATATGGCAGTAATCCGGTATCAATGCCGAATGATGCAACGCTATCATTTCCTTGGGCGGGGGTGAGCCATAACCAAGTGTTATTAGTGCGTTGAATGAAATTATGTAACACGCTGTCGTTAGGATCGACATAAGTTAATGTGCTGTCTGGAACTTCGATAATAGGATATTCGCCATACTCTTTTTGATTATTATCTTTTACTACATATGATAAAGAATTGTTATCGCGAGTAAACGTAGCATATGCGCTGTTGGAGGATATGATAGTGTCTTCGGTAGCGAAAGATAATTTGCGTTTAACGAGTTTTTCGGCTTCTTCCTCAGTTATATCGGGAACATCGGTGTTGACTGGTTGTGGTGCTATATAATCTTCCTCAGGCTCAGTAAGATTTAAATATGATCTGTATTGTTCTGCAGTGTATGAGATAGAAGATAGTTTTGTGGTTGTGCCTGCTGGCAAACCTACTTGTTCATCGCTACCAACTAGCCAGTATTGTTCCATAGGTTCACTTGTTTCACGAGTTCCGTCAAAATGTAAACCGTGTGCTTTCCATGTTAATTTATAAATACCTGGTTGCGAAAAAGTCCAGTCAGTATGACCATGTCCACCAACACCTGTTGTTGTTTTTGTGATGTTATCATGACTAGAAAAATAGCGTCGTGCTTGTTGCCAACCTCGTTGATAATTAAACACTTCAACATCGCCAGGGCCTTGTACGTCAGTTAGCTCTATTTGTACAGTGTTCCCGACGAAATCAGTTGGGACTTGCCATTCGTGAGATGGATCAAATGCGCCAAATCCAGCCCATATTGGCTTCCAATTATCGTATAGTTGCATTGGTGCGTGCCATAGAATGCGTCCCGGCGCTCCTAGAAAGCTCAGTGCGCTATCATTTGGAACAACCATTCGCGATACTTCTTTACCGTTTATAGCATCTTGTGGAAGTCGTATGCAGACTGTGTTTGGGTTGACAACTTCTGTGCCGTTTACGCTCATAATAGCAAGTTTGCCTTGATTTCGAGTTACATAGGTTGCATCAACATGCGATTGGTATAGTATATTGCGACCAGCACAAGGATGGAGAGTGTTTGTGCCAGCAATAGTTGTATTCTCATCTATATGAACACTATGGCCGGCTACTCCCGGTTTATGTTCACTAGTTATATTATTTTCAGAAGCGTGAGCGCTTGGTGTTAAAAGCAGTGATATAACACATAATATTGCTAATATACTGTACTGTATTTTACGCATTGTGTTTCGTAAGATTACTTGATTTTTCATAATTATTATTTCTATATGTTGTGAATATTTACTTGTCGTTGTGGTATAAGTGCGCAAATTTTGCTGACTGTTCTGAATGAATATCAACACATTGAGTGGTTGTGCATCTTGAAGCTATAAATTTTGCAATAATGCCGTGTTTTGGAGAGATAAGCCATGTCGCAAAGAATACGATGGTGACTGTAGCTACAATAGTCGCGCCTGTAGGAGTGTTTAACGACCATGATGCGTATAAGCCTACGAACGAGCAGATAATAGAATTACCTGCAGAAAGTATCATCATTTTTGCGAGATTATCGGTAAGTAAACGTGCGGTTGCCGCAGGAGTAACAAGTAGCGCAAGTACAAGAATATTGCCTATAGTCCTCACTGAAATTACGACTGCCGTGGTAACAGCACAGTACAACAGTAAATCGAGCCAAAAAACAGGAAGGTTTTGCGCTCTGGCAGTTTCTCTATCAAGGCTTACAGCCACAATTTGCTTATTAAAAAGTAGAAGTATAGTAATAATAATTGTTCCAATAAGTGCGCTAATAATAATATCTTCATCTGGCACACCTGTTATTGAACCAAATAAAAAGTTTGTAAGTGATGCGCTATAACCTTGCACTTGCGAGATAATAATCATGCCAAGAGCGAATGATGCGGCAAAAAATATGCCTATAATTGTATCTTCTTTAATTCTGCGATTTTGGGAAAACACAGCAACTAGTATTGCGACAACAAGTCCTGCTACTGCTCCTCCTAAAAGAAATGAACCTTGGCATACAAAGGCTATAACAATACCAGGGAATACTGCGTGTGCTACGGCATCTCCAATAAATGCCATTCCTCGTAATACTACGTGCGTGCCAACTATGGCACAGACCAAAGAAGAAATGATGGAGATTAACAATGCTTTTGGCAAGAATGAGAGCATTGGGTTTGTTAAGTCGTGGAAAAAATCAATTGGTGAAATCATGATTGTAATCCTATGGTGTGAAGTAGGGGAGAATTTTGAGAAATGTTAAACGTGTTCATCCATAGTTTTGGATCAGATAATTCTTGCGGTTTTCCTTGTGCTATCACAGTTTGATTTAATAGTATGAGCGAGGAGCAGGTGTTCATAGCTGAATGTAAATCATGAGTTGACATTAATAATGCTTTATTATTAGAAGCTAAATATTGGAATAATTCTAGGAGAATTTCTTGCGATGGCATATCCAATCCAGTAAACGGTTCATCAAGTAGTAGTATGTCTGGGTTAGTTACTAATGCTCTTGCCACAAGAACTCGTTGTCGCTGTCCTCCGGATAATTCTGCAATCGGACGTTGTGAAAGATCAGCTAATTTAACTAATTCTAAAGCTTCTAACACTGCTTTGTAATGTTCTACTGTGGTTCGGTGGAATAAACCGATTTGTGAGGTTAATCCGGAAAGAACTGTATCATGCACGTTTATTGGAAAATCCCATGCAAACTCATGACGTTGTGGAACATATCCCAGATGACGTATGCCTTTCTTATTGCTAATTCCAGATATGCTAATTGTTCCTGAACAGCGCGTAATCAACCGTAATATTGCTCGCATAAGAGTTGTTTTACCTGCGCCATTTGGGCCTACAAGTCCGACAAACGATCCTGGAGCAATGGTGAATGACACGTCATGAAGTACGGTTCGTTTGCATAAATTAATTGTTACGTCACGTACTTCTAATGGTGGCGCTTGAGTTTGGGCGTGATTTTGAGAAGTAGTTAATGATAGTGTGTTCATTGTTTATTCTCCGAATCATGATTTTCGTATTGAGTTTTGGCGAGTTGCTGTGCATTCATAGATCGCTTGTGGATAAGGTAAGCGATGATAGTGAAGCAAACTCCGACTATGATTAGTGTGCTTGCAAGTAGTGTAATTGCAGGAATACTGCTATCTGCATGTCGAGTAGGAGATTCTTCTAGTGTGGAAGTTTCAATAACAGTTTCAGATTTTTCATCAGCAACATTATTTTCTTCCCATTGTGTTTGGAAAGCTAGTTCTGGTTTGCTTTCCGATACTGCAAAACGCAATATTCTCGATACGTTTTTTTCGCTACCGTCAATAAGTTTCACTTTAATGTTTAACTTAATTAGGTGTATTCCTGGCTTTGTGAAAACCCAGTTTGCATGAGTATGCGTATGTAAATCAACCCAAATCGGTTGTATTTCTTTTTTGCTGGAATTCCACAATTCTTGTGGCTTATCGAAGCCTCCAGATTGTAAGAATGCGCTGAAATTTCCTGCTCCTTGGTGTGCAATAAATTCTAAAGTTACTCCACGTGACACTTTGCTGGTGATAGTCGGTGATTGAGTGTTCCACCCTAACCATGGCACTTTGGCTATCTGTGTTTGTGGTACTGCCCAAATGGTTTCACCTCCTTTTGCTCCGACAAAATCGTATTCACCGTTTTGTGGTAATTGTTGCTTTGCATTGTCGGTGATGTTGAACACGACATCGTCTAAGTGTCGCCACACGGGGGTTTGAGTAGTATCATCGCGCATGAGAAAATCCAGTGTATCGTTTATAAAAATCGCACCCAAATCTGCATGGCCATCAGAAATAACTGTTTGCTCGCCTTGAGGTGCAATTAGCTCATTGGATTCTACGGTTTGTTCTAAATTTTGTTCTTCAGTTGTATGCTCGTGCGTATCTTGGGCATTAGCGAATGGGAGGTTAACTTGTGTGCAAATAAATGCAATACATATTATTGTTAGACTAGTTACAAGTGTTTTAAGTGCTGTTATCTTCTTCATATATTTCTCTAATCTCTGATTTTCTGATATGTTCTTAATATCGCGTTTAACTGCCTAAACATTGGCGCATATTTTTCGCATTCGTGAGCATCATATCGACGTAGTTTGTGACTGTTGTATCGAAACTGTCGCTATAAATACGGCACACTTGTATGTTCAGTCTATTAGCGAGTTGGGTTAAGTCGTTTGACTTATTTGCTAATTGTGGTTCTAAAAATACGGCTGGGACATGAAGGTTTTGCAACGTTTTTGTAAGCGTTACTAGGTCTCGGGTAGATGGTTCGATAGCGGGGTTTGGTGTGACAAAACCAGCTATCGACATGTTGTAGGCTTGTCCAAAATAAGCGTATGCATCATGAGTAGTGACTAAATATCGGCGTTGTGCTGGAATCTCATCGATAATTTCTTGTATTTTTTCGTGAAGTTCAGCTAGTTTACTTGTGTAGTTTTGAGTGTTAATGGTATAGTTTTCTGCATTTTTTGGATCTACTTCGATAAGTGAGTCACGAATTACTTTTGCATAAGCGATTGCGTTGTTAGGATCCATCCATAAGTGAGGGTCTATTTCGCCATGCACGTGTTTACCAAGAACCGCCTGCGGGAGCATATAGGTCTCATCGCCTGGTTTGCCGAGAAATCGATATGCATCTTCTGCAGGTATTTGTTGTAATGCTTTATTAGGAATTACAATTACTGAGTTCTCAGGATTGTATACTGTGTTGTGCTTTGACGAACTCTCCTCAGTGCTGTTTTGAGTGGCGTGTTTTGAATCATCTCCTTCAATTTCCAGTCTCATATTTTCGAGGTTTACGGTGATGTCCTCATGTCCTTTATCGAGAATGTATTTTTTGTTTTTTGTTGATGCGTGAGCATGTGGGTCTACTCCAACCGCGAAAGTGATTGTTGTTTGACCGATGTTCATAGGTTTTGATTGTGAATCTACAACTAATGATCCTTTAAAATCTACTTCGTATATTCCTGCTTTTGAGAATGCCCAACTAACATGAGTGTGTGCGTCTACAGGCAGAGTAGCAGTATCATGTTCATATCCGTCTGCTTTGTTGAAGCCATCTGCAGAGTTGAAGTAAATTTGCGGAGTGCCAAATGTGGTAGTAAGGTATGCGCTCACATTCCCTGGTCCGCGTACTTGTGTTGCAGTAAGTCTAACTTCTGAAGATCTTGTGGCTCCTAAATGAGTGCCGTCACCACGAACTCTCATACCAAGCCAAATAGTGTCTAACTTAACGTTTTCTACAAGAGGAATTACATGTGCTCCATATTTTGCTGCATCTTCTGCTAAAGTGATTATTTTTGTATCAGGCTGAGTGTTTGATTCGATTGCGCGAATAATCGAGTGTTCTTCTAATAGCATGTAGTTAGTAAGAGCTAAATCTGCATTAGCAATATTTCGTATATCTCTTAATGTTGGCTCGTATGAATGAGGATCAGCATTTGAGGGCACAAGAGATGTTACTCGAGCATTTTCGCCTGCAATATTACTTGCAATATCAGCAATAATTGGGGTTGTGGCAACAATATCTGTTATGCCATCACCTCGTTGTGGTAATGCTGTACTACTGCAACCACTTGTTATACCGAGTAGGATGATAATGGTGATTATTTTTTGTAGATATCTCATATGCTGCTGTTTATGGTAGAAGATTTGCGATAGTTAAATATGCCAATACTGAGAATGATGAAACCTATTGCAAGTATTGTAAAAATATGATGAAGTGTGCCTGTTTGTGCAAGATTATTTGATTGCGCTGCGGCTAAATCTACTGCATCAGGGGTGCATGAATTTCCTTGTGCATCACGCCATACTGTTTGCGCACCATTTCCTACGCTTGCACCAATATCAAAATGTCCACTTTGCACTCCTGCTCCAGTGCCAACGTTAAATGTGATGGTTGCAGTAGCTGTAATTGGTGTTCCATTTTTTAAAGTTGCGCTTTGCGTGATTCCAAGGCGATATGTTCCTGGCTTTGTGAACACCCAGTTTGGGTGGACGTGAGTGTTACGGTTGAGACTGACGCTTCCTGATACACTGCCTTGTGGTGTTCCACTGAACCAATGTTGGCCTATGGTTTGTCCGAAATTACCTGAGGCGAATACTTCCACATTTCCTGCGCCAGAATAGCTGCTGAGTTTCCAAGTAATATTGCCGGTTGTGTTTTGTAATAAGGATTCGTGCATAGTATTTGCGCCAACCCATGGCACGTTTGCTACTTGCGTTGCTCCAATCATCCATACTGAAGTGTTTGCGGGAATATTTCCTATTTGCTGTTTTGTGGTGGTTTTGCCTGAGTTTCCAATATGGAATGTTATTGATTCTGGGCTACGCCATTGTGCAGGTGTTGTTCTGTCATCTTTAATGAGTATGGAAAGTTGCTTAGCATGTGCTGAAAATTCTTGGTGTGGGAAGCATGTTGCTGTTGTTTTTGTTGCAGTAGGGGTATTACTTGATTCAGTAGCTTGATTGTTAGCAGAGCTGTTCGAGTTGTTATTTTCGTTGCTTACATTGTTGTTTGCGTTAGTGTTAGGTGATTGTTCGTTAAGCGAAGCATTGTTAGTTTCTGTGTCTTTGTCTTCTACATTCCATGTGTAATGGGCAGTATTGGAGGTGTATGTTTTTCCTCCACGTTCGCCGCTTGCGTTCACGCTGAATGTGTAGGTTCCTGGTTTGTCAAATGCCCAGTATGCGTGTACGTGACTTGGTTCTTTTTGGATAAGTGTGCTGCCATCTGTGATTTCAAATTGGTTGTTGCTTAATAATGATTGCGCGCTTGTTCCAAATGCATCTTGTGTGAACAAGTAAACGTGAGCATTTTCTGGTTTGGTAATTTTCAGAAAATTGAGTGTTATTTCCGAGAATTCATCTTGTGATTCAGCTTCTTCGCTACTAGAACGAACTGCGGAAGTGTTCCAGCCTGCCCATAATAATTCTTGGTTTTGCGTTAATGGTAGAACATAGGCTCCGTCAGTAATTTCAGGTATGAACTGTGATATTTGTTTGGTGAATGATTGTTTTTTAACTACTAAATTCACGTTTTCTGGATTGCGGTGAACGTGTGATCCAGTTACATCTTCTGTGAGGTCGAGTACTAGTTCACCGTTTTTGCGTTCTACGTTAAAAACATCTGTATGTCCTGCGTTTAATGTGATTTGTTCAGCAGCATGTGCTGTGTGTGTAAGAAAAGTATTACCAATGCCAATAAGTATGATTATTGAGCCTATTAATACGTTTCTCCAGATAGTTCTTCTTCTCATATTCGTACGCACAATGTGCCTTTCTATGGCGTAACAGAAGCTGTTACTTATAACTCTTATTGATATTCATTCTTAATAAGCTAATATAATTGATAATGAGAATCATTGTCAAGTAAGTGTTGCGTGTTGATGATTTTGTGTTTGGAAT
>JAUMUB010000047.1 GCA_030530905.1 Bifidobacteriaceae bacterium
GCTTTACACGAGTAACAACATCTGCCAAGCACTCAGACTCTGGCACTGGATCACCCGCATAACGTGGATCATTACTCTGAGAATACTGATCGTTAGGATCGATCTCAGGAGGTGGAGTTGCATAAGAACGACGCCAAAGCATGAACTTCTCATCGCCATACTCTTCACGAATCTCAGTCTTATTCTTACCCTGCAAAGCACCATAATGACGTTCATTCAAACGCCAATTACGCTGTACTGGAATCCATAAGCGATCTGCCTCATCCAACGCAACATTCGCAGTATTAATAGCACGACGAAGCATTGAAGTGAAAACGATATCAGGAAGAACGTTCTTTTCCTTGAGCAAACGTCCGCCATTCTTAGCTTCTTCAACGCCCTGCTCAGTTAAAGGAACATCAACCCAACCTGTGAACTGATTTGTTTTATTCCATGCGCTCTGTCCGTGACGGAGCAATACTAATTTATATGTCATGCCTATCAGTTTAGGCGACATTCGCGACTATTACCCTGCAGTACATACAAAGATGAGATAACAATAATTGAAAAACATACTGATATAATTCTGATACATATTTTATCAAAATCATACACAACTTGCGCATAAACCACAGTTAGCCAACTAATGCCACAACAATGTACACGATACTTAACACATTATGCATACTCACAAGATTAAACGCATATTCATAATTATTATTTCGAATATTGCGTATGATTAAACCAAGCATAAGGATCTGTGCCATCCACACTAAAAAAACAACAGCCTGCCGAAAAGCGTCCGTGCTTAACATTACCGAGAGTAAAAATAGTAGCACACACAAAGACAACAACATCTCTGTTATAACAACCACTAAAAATACTGTAATCGATTTCGGCTTACCTAAATGCCCAACTAATGTGACCTTACCATTTTGCAAATCGTCATCAATATCTCGTAAATTATTTATCATCATTAACAAAACGGCATTACACGCAATACACACTGAAATAAAAAGACTGACTATATTAATTCCATACGATGCCTGCATAAACCAATCACCAGAAAAAGTATTTGAAAACAACATAATATTATGCACATACATCACATTACTAGTATTCAAATATTGCACAATCAAGTATTGCGTACCCAACATAGCAACTGGTCCAAAGAATATAGCTGCCACAATTTCACCAAGACCATATTTACTATATGGCTGATTACCAGAAGAATACAGCCACGCAGAAAGTAACGCACTCACTCCAACAATAAGCAACCAATACTGGCGAGAAATAATCACCGCAATCAAACCAGCTACGCAAGCTACGCAAGCTGCAATAATAGATGCACACAGCATCGCCCGAGGAGAAACCTTACCAGAGGCTACCATTCGAACTGGTTTACCAGTTACCGACATAGGCTCAACACGTTTTGAATCTCTACCATAAACACCATCCCAATAATCATTTGCATAATTAGCAAAAATTTGCAAGCCCACGGCAGAAATTAGACACAAAACTACAATATGAAAAAAACAGGATCTAATAAGATCAAAAGAAGCACTATTATTCAAACATGCATATTGCAAAACTTCTCTAGAAACGCGACCGCCTATATTGCAATGAATATTTGATGAAATAACGCCCCAAGCACAAGCAGAACCAGCTAAAACAGGAGCAATACTTGCCGTTAACGTTTTAGGCCTTGCACCGTAAATAAAAGGGGCTATTTTCATGCTCTTATCTCACAATCTGCTCTTACACAACAATTCAACGCACCTACTACAGGACTGCAAAACAACATATTTCAAATAATAACATCTCACAGTAAAAACAATTAATGATAACTACTATGAGATGTTAATATTACACTTTCTAAAATATTCTAACCATTTATATTACGCCACTATTTTACCACCTAAATATGCCTCTTGAACTTGTTCATTATGCAACAAATCTTGAGCCACCCCTTGCAATCGAATACGACCATTTTGCAATACATACCCATAATCAGCAATGGATAATGCAAGTTGTGCCTGCTGCTCAACCATGAGTACAGAAATATGTAACTCATCACGTAACGAAGCAATTTGTTCAAGCACTTCTTCAACAAGCTTTGGAGATAATCCCATAGTAGGTTCGTCCATGCAAATCAGTTTTGGCTTACTCATTAAAGCACGCGCAAATGCTAACATTTGCTGCTCTCCACCCGACATAGTACCGGCATATTGTGTACGACGTTCTTTTAATCGAGTGAAACGCTCGTACATTAACGCTAAGCTATCTTGAATTTCAGCACGATTATTACGCGTATAAGCACCCGTATAAAGATTTTCTTCCACTGTCATTTGCGGAAAAATACGACGTGATTCAGGTACTGCAGCAATACCCCTGCTCACTCTAGTACGAGTAGAAAGTCTTGTAATATCCTCTCCGTCATACCAAATACTACCAGTTTTAGGCTGTTCAAGACCAAGAATAGTTTTCATCGTAGTTGACTTACCTGAAGCATTCCCGCCAAGTAGAGAAACAATCGAACCTTCAGGAACATTAATAGAAACATTTTGCAAGGCATGAAATTGGCCATAAAAAATGTTCACCGAATCTAATTTCAAAAGCGTATTATTATCATCAAATTTAATATCTTTTTGTTCAGAAAAGCTATTATTTTCTAAAGCATTCTGAGTACTTAACACACGAGATTGCCCATGTAAACGAACAGTGTTTAATTCTTTACTCTTACCTAAATACGCTTCAATCACTTGCGCAGAAGAACGCACTGTATCTGGATCTCCTTGCGCAATAATTCGACCGCCATCCATTGCAATAACACGATCTGAAATTGCATACACTAAATCCATTTTATGCTCAACAAGCAATATTGTATGCCCTTGAGCTTTAAGATACTGTAATTGTTCTAGCACTTCAGCAGTTTCAGATTGGTTCATACCCGCAGTTGGCTCATCAAGCAACAGCAAAACTGGTTCACTAATATGCGCACGCGCAATTTCTGTACGCCGTCTATTCGCATACGAAAGCGTGTACGTGGAATCTTTTCTGCGCGAATCAAGACGTTCCTTAAATCTATCAATTTCTTGATTCACACGCATTTGAACATCACGTTTCTCATGCTGCACTTTAGACGAAGGAAAAAGAGCTACACCAGTTTCAGCTAATAATGAAAGCCAGCGAATAATAGGGTATCCTTGAACATTTTTAAAAGGCCGTTGCGCATGAAGTTTTTTATGATAACCAAGAGCAATATTTTCTTCCACATTAAGAGCACCAAAAACACGACCATTTTGAAAAGTGCGAGCCAACCCTGCTTCAGAAATTTCTACAGCAGTTAATCCAGCAACCGAACGTTCATTAATATCAATAATTCCTGAATCTGGTTTCAAAAAACCAGAAATTAAATTAATCATTGTCGATTTGCCTGAACCATTTGGACCAATAAACGAAATCACTTCACCTTGATGTAAATCAAATGAAATATTATTTACCGCTTGCAAACCATGAAATGATTTATACAAATCACGCACACGCAACACTGTTGGCGCATTAAAAACACGTTCACGATGATTTTTAGCGTAAGCTATAGGATCATTATTGAATAATTCCAATTCTTTTTCATACGAATTTACCGATGATATTGAATCATGCGTCTGATTTGTAGATAATAATTCACTCATATCATACCTTCTTTGCAAACAATCCCTGAGGTTTAAGAAGAATAATTACTACCAGCAAAATACCGTACACAAAAATACGCGCATCTGCTGTTACACGAAGCAACTCTGGAGCGCCAACAAGAACAACTGAACCTAAAACCGCACCTAACGGAGAGTTCATGCCACCTAGCACTATAATCGTTAATATTAAAATTGACATATTTGAAGTAAAGTTTGTCGGGTCAATATAACTATATTGATGTGCAAGTAGCGATCCTGAAATTCCTGCAAAAAACGATGCTAAAGCATATGCAAGAGCTTTATACGCTCCAGTGTGAATAGCTAAAGATTGCGATGCAAACTTATCTGAACCAATACCTTCAAATACTTGTCCTACATGTGATTTACGAATACGATTTACAATGAACAAAGTAATAAGAAGTACAATCACATCAAATAAGTATTGTTTTTGCACGGTATCTAACTCAAGACCAAAAACATTAGGAGCACTAATACCTGCTATTCCAAGCGATCCTCGTGTAATAGGATCAGCAATACGAATAAACGCCACCATAACTGCACCAACACCGATAGTTGCAATTGCCACATAATGACCACTTAGCTTCCACACTGGGAAAGTCAGCAAACAAGCAGCAACAGCAGCAATAATTCCAGCGAACAGCATTGCAAGTAAGAAAGGCCAAGCAAAATCTTTAGTTAACAGAGCAGAAGCGTAAGCACCCACCGCAACAGGTCCAGCCATGCCGAGAATTGTTTGACCAGCAGAACCAGAAATCATCGTTAACCCAACAGCAGCAATAGCGTACACTGCAATTTGCGTACCTACACCTGCAATATAATTATTAGCAATAAAAGGCGAAACTAATAGTAGCGTCACTAAAAGAGCATTTACCCACACGGGGAAAACTAATGGACGCCCACCACCAAGAAACGTGCCAGTTAAAGGCTCTGAAGTCGCATCATCTTTATTACCTAATAATCCTTGTGGACGAATGATAAGAACTAGCAATAATGCCCCGAAAGTAATAATATCGCGAACGCCATCACCAAACCAGAAAATCCCTATACTTTCTATAACACCAAGAACTACACCGCCAATAACCGCGCCTGGTATAGAGCCTAATCCACCAATAGTTGCCGCAACAAACGCTGTCATACCAATGCTTGAGCCATTCATTGGATTAACCGTGACATTGTATAATCCCACAAAAATACCAGCAACACCAGCAAGAACTGCACCAATAACAAACGATATATGACGAATCAACACTACTGGAATACCCATTTGCGCTGCTGCTTGCGGATCTTGAGAAGTCGCTCGAATTGCTTGACCGATTTTACTATTTTTCAAAAACAGCCACATACCAATCATAAGAACAATAGTCACAAGAAACATTACGACATCAGAAGTACCAAAACGAATCCCAAAAAGCTCATAGTTATAAGTTTCAAGCAACTTGGGAAATTGACGTGTTTGTGTACCAAAAACTAATTGTAATCCATGATCAATTATTTGACCGACACCGATCGTGGCCAATAATGCCGCAATAGGTTTACGTCCTTCTAATGGGGCAATTACGATGAAATTCATCAGAAAACCAACAGACGCAGTTATAATAATCACCAACAATACTGTAGGAATAAACCCTAATCCCAGCGCAGAACCACCCCACCATGCCACCATCATACCTAAAGCAACTAAAGATCCTTGCGCAAAATTAGCCACATTGGTAACACCAAACACTAAAGTCATACCAACCGCGACTAGCGCATACGCACTTGAATGAATCAGACCTGAAAAAATTGCTGTTATCATTTCGACACCTTACCCATAAAATCAAACATAGGAAATTCGAGCATTACACTACATGCATCATGCAAGCATATTTACTTCGCAGAATCGTCATATTGCACGAATTTTCCATCTTTAACTATGAGCAATATTGGTTGAATACCATCTGCTCTACGGGTTTTTACGTTAAAGGAGAAAGTACCGCCTTGACCTTGATATAAGGGGAAATCTTTCACTGTTTTCAAAGCCTCTTGAATTCCTTCACGCGTAGGTGAAGTTTTATTAGCAGCATAAGCCAAATCAATAATTGCTTGATATGCTGTTACTTCAAAATTACCTGGTTCACTACCATAAGCATTGCGATAATCAGCTACAAACTGTTTTGCTTTAGAATCAGTGGTACCAGCTGCAGAAAATGTGCCTGTAATAATAGTACCTTCTGCATTATCACCCGCACTTTGTAAAAACTCTGAAGTTTCTTGTCCACCAAAGAATAACCCAGTAAATCCAATTTTATCTCGTAGCGTGTTCACAATTCCTGCTCCATCTGGACCATAGCCAATATCAACCACAGCATCAGGGCTATCTTGTGTTGCCGAAATCAGCATAGATGAATAATCAGTAGTATCTGCTAAATATGATGAACTATATGCAATTTGTAGACCTTTAACCTCTGCCTCTTTCTTAAAATATTCAAACGCCTGCTTACCCCAATCATTTTCTATATACACAACTGAAATCTTCTTAGCTTTTTTTGCAACAATATCTGCATTAGCTTTTTGAAATGTTTCTTGACTTACTTGAGGGGTCCACACATAATCGCCAGTTGTTGTGAAAGTTGGCGAAGAATTATTAAAGCCATAATGCACTAATTTCGCATTTTGAAATGCTGGAGAAGCTGCCATTGAAGCTGACGATGAATAATCCCCAACAACAGCAATAATTGATGAATCTGAGACTAGTCGAGGTGCCACTGCTGCAGACTGTTTAGCATCAGATTGCGTATCAAAATACTTCAAACCTAAAGTTTTACCGCCTACTCCACCATCTTTATTTACTTTTTTCACAGCAAGATCCATGCCGTTTTTGAACATTTTGCCATATTCAGCATATTGCCCAGTTGCAGGATATAATACGCCAATATTCACAGTATCTGATTTATTTGAGCTAGTTTCATCACCGTCCAAACCGCATGCAGCAGTACTTACAAGCAAACTAATCGCACTAATTGCTGTAGCTATTCGCATAATTTTGTTTTTCATACTCTCTCACAATCTCAAATTTATATTTAATTCTTATTCCGTTCTAATCTCATTAAGCAATTTTCGAATTATTGAACAATACGTGCCTTAGACAATACATCTAATGAAGATTCATTTGCAGGCGTTGTTACCGTGCAGGATGGAGCTAATAAAAATGGTTGAGATCCTCGCAAACGAATCGTTTCTTCTATATCTTTCTGTACTTGTTCAGCCGATTTATCTGGATCAAATTCACGGAAATTCGCACCAGCAACAGGGGTTGATCTAAGTGCAATATCAGCATGAGGATTGCCTTGCGCGTACTGATCCCAATGTATTGCTTCAACGCCTAACGTATCAAACCATTCTGGGTGTGAATGTGAACGGCAGGTGTGTAATATCACGGTTGCATGCGGATTAGCTTTATGAACTGCATCAATAATTACCTGATCATATGGTTTGGAAAACTCTGCATACCGTGCCGCATCAAAATAATCATCACTTACCGTACCTGTAACCGCATAGAAAATACCGTCAAGTCCAGCACCACCCTGTTCAACTGGAGTTACTAAACGAACTGCATAATCGACTAAGGTATCAGTGATCGCCTGTAACGCTTGCTTTGCAACTTTTGGCTGACTAAAAATAACATCATCAATTGAAACTTCTGGAGTTGCATATTCATCACCAGGATATAATGGCAAATCTGCAAGTTGTAGTAATACTGACAACGGGGAGAAAAGAGTTTGCACAACCGCACGATCCTGTAAGCGTTCACGAATAGTTTTTACTGCCTCGAACGCCTCAACAAAGCTTGAATTAGTAGTAACGTCTAACTTACTAATACTATTAACATCATCGCTATTATTGATTCTGGCTTTTATTTTCTTAGGAATAATATACCCTGCATAATTGTTCTTATCGTATTGGCTTCCCCAAGCCTCAGCATAATAGCATGCTCGTGGATTCACTTTAACCCACTGCCAATCCCATTTTTTAACAAAATCAACGTATGCGTCTGCGAAAGTTTGCGCACCATATTCATAGCCTACTAAATGCTGCCATGCAGAAACTAAATATGGAACTTCACTTTTTCCA
>JAUMUB010000048.1 GCA_030530905.1 Bifidobacteriaceae bacterium
GACAAGGTCAGATGGGACAAATGAATAATAATTCTAATAACAGCTCATCAGATAATTCATCTTCTAACGACTCATCAGACAGTAGCTCATCTTCAGGAGATTCGAATAATGCTATGGGTCAGCAGCCTCCTACTGCTCCAAATGGCAACTCATCTAACATGGGTCCTAACGGTGGAACAAATAATAGCTCCAGTCAGAGCAGTTCTTCAGGAACTTCTAGCACACAAGGTTCTACTACCACAACATCTGACACCAACACTTCATCTACTACACAAACTGCGTAATGATACATTAACGCACATATCTTAGAGCTGGTATACCTACTTAGGTATACCAGCTCTCTTGTAAACTAGCATATATGACAGATACAGCATTTGATGAGCAATTAAATTGGGTACATTCCAAACTAAATAATGCGCCAGAGCATGAAACATACGTGAATAATATTTTGCAATGGGTGCATGAAGAATACCCAGACTTAGAGCCAGTTATTAAATGGAACCAGCCAATGTACTTACTCAATGGCACATTTATTATCGGCTTTAGTGTGGCATCAAAGCACATGTCGATTGCTCCTGAGGGTGAAATCACCGATAGATTCCGACAGGAACTCGAAGAAACTGGAATGGAACCGACAAAGAAATTCTGCAGATTCTTTTATAACAAGGAACCTCGCCTAGATATTTTGAAATTGCTTATTGATACGAATATTCGTGAAAAGCAAAACTGCACTTCTTTTTGGAGACCATAACCCTATCACATAATTACAGCAATATGACATACAGCTAATATTGATTCTATTTTCTTCTGGCATTATCAAGATTTCTCTTGATAATGCCTTTTTATATACACTGCCCGTATTAAGATACTATTCTCGTAGCGATACGGTAAACGTATCGATTAGGAGTGGATGATATGAGGCAAATATTACTTATAGCAATGCGTGATTTTCGTAGGATTTTACGCGTTCCAGCAGCACTGCTGATCACTATAGGAATTACATTTATTCCCGCACTATATGCGTGGATAAACACCTTAGGTTTTTGGGATCCTTATAACAACACCTCAAATATTAGTGTCACTGTAGCCAACACTGATGTAGGAGCATATAACACTCTTACTGGAGATATCAATATTGGAAAATCAATTATCCAGCAACTGAAAAAAAATAATAATCTTGGATGGAAATTCGTCAGCAAACAAGAAGCCCTAGACTCCGTTCAATCTGGAAATAGCTACGCCTCTATTATTATTCCTAAAGACTTCAGCAAACAAATCAGCAATATTGTCACAGATAAAAAATCAAATCCACACGTCGATTATTACGTTAATCAGAAAGCAAACGGACTAGCAGCTAAAATAACCGATTCAGGCGTAAACACGCTAGACAGCACTATTAATAGCAGTTTCGTTGCCACAGTAAGCCAAGTATTATCCACAAAAGTTAATGAATTACTCAATACAACCACCACTTCCATTGACGAGTATCAAACCAATATTGCACAACACTTACAAGACACAAAAAGCAAACTCGAAAATAGTGTTGAAAAAATAGAAGAACTTGAAAAAGACTTATCAAATACGCCAACAAAAATAAACAAACTCAACCAACAATTACAAGCACTTAATAGAAAAAATGATGATGCCGCACAATTACTACAAAACGCATCTACAACTCTTCAAACAGCGCAAACAACACTTAATAACACTAATCAAACAATTAGCAACGGTATAAACAACTCAAGTACACTGCTCACACATGCAAGTAACACTACTTCAATGCAAGCAGGCTCTATTCTCACGCGAGCAAATAATGCGCAAACTCAGGTAAGCAATGTGCTGCAAGATATGAAAGATTTAAATGCGCAAGCACAGCAACTTCTCGACGAACTACAGGCAACACCAGTAGTTGGCTCAAGCAATATTATTCAAAACATTAGCACGCAAAACAAAACATTATCCGATAATATTACGCAAATTCAGTCCATTAACACTGACATTATTTCCTTAAATAACCAAAGTCAAAGTACTTTGCAAGCATTGCAAAAGGCAACACAAAACTCTATTAACAGCACGCAGCAACTACAAAATACTCTATCAACCTCGGCCGTACCACAGTTGCAGAATACCTTAGGATTGCTTAGCAATAACACTGCCACTTTAAGCACCCATATTTCAAACAACTCTATGAGCATTGCTCAAGCGCAAACGTTATTAGAGCAAATAAATCAATCAGCACAAAGCGCAAAGCAGGCGTTAGAATCAACTCGTCAAGGGCTACAAAATACAATCAGCACAATCGACACCATTTCCACCGATATAACAGCAATTAACGCAAGCTCTAGCATACACAAACTTATTGGTAATAATGAATCAATTAACACAGACGCTTTAGCAACATTCATGTTTTCACCTACAAGCGTTCGAACCCACAAACTTTACTCAGTAAAAGCATACGGTATCGGACTTGCACCATTATTCCTATCCTTATCCTTATGGGTTGGCACATTCATGCTTATGTCTTTAGTCAGAATCGAAGTTGATGACGATGACATTGATGAAGAACTCAGCACAAGCCAAAAATATTTGGGTCGCTGGATATTCCTCGCAACAATCGCAATATCACAGTCTATTGTTGTTGCAATCGGCGAAATTATTATCACCAAAAATATTGCACACCCTGGAATATTAATACTCACAAGCATACTAAGTTCAATCGTTTTCATCAGCATTCAATACGGTTTATCAAGTACGTTCATGATGATTGGAAAAGGAATATGCATAGTACTCATGTTTATTCAAATTCCAGGAGCCTCAGGCTTATATCCTATTGAAATGATGCCATCATTCCTACGATCACTGCGCCCTTGGTTGCCATTCACCTATTCTATTAATGCCATTCGCGAAACTATTGCAGGATATTACAATAATTATTGGATTACCAATATTTGCATACTACTCGTTTTCGCAATAATAGCCTTCATAATCGGCTTACTCATCCGCCCTGCAATGGCAAATCTGAATTACATGTTCACTCAGCAGCTTCAAGAAAGTGATATTTTCACAATCGAAGAATTCCACACTGCACGAAAGGAATACAAACTTTCGCAGCTTATACAATTATCAACTAACTCTCAAAAGTATCGAACTACTTTAGAAATGAAGGCTGCACGTTTCAAACACTTATATCCAATTATGATTATTGGAGCTGCAAGCCTTGCTATTATCATGCCATTTATACTGGGAATAACAACCAGATTCTCAAATGACACCAAAATTATCACGCTTGGATTATGGGTGCTATGGCTTGCGATAACAACTGGATTCCTACTCACAATTGAATATATTCACAACAATATTAACCGTGCAATCGCATTGGGTAGGCTGAGCGACAAGAACATTCAATCGCTTATGCTCCAATACAGCGACCCTCTGCAATATTTCAAAAACCGATCTTCAAGAATAACTCCTGCTGAAACAGAAGAAGTTGAGCTAGAAAATGTAATAACGCCGCAAAATCAAGTAGATACTACAACTAATAATGAGGGTGATCGCAATGAATAATATTATAAAAATTTTTGTTGGAGATATTCACCGCATTACTAAAACACTTATCGGCAACATCATCTGCATTGGACTTATTCTCATACCAGCATTATTCTCCTGGTATAACATCGGCGCAAACTGGGATCCGTTTGCCAATATGAAAAACCTCAATGTTGCAGTGGCGAACACCGACAAAGGATATAAAAGCGATCTTGTGCCTATAACAATAAATGTTGGCGATAATATCGTGAATCAGTTGCGAGCAAATACGCAAATGAATTGGACTATCACCAATAGTAGCGATGCAATTGAAGGAACTAAATCTGGTAAATATTATGCGGCAATTATTATTCCTAATAATTTCAGCAAAAAGATGATGACGTTCTTTTCTGAAGACAATCATCAGGCATTACTCGACTACTACACCAACGAAAAACTCAATGCTGTTGCACCAAAATTCACTGGTCAAGGAGCACAATCCTTATCGCGCCAAGTGAATACAGTATTCGCAAAAACAATCACAGAAACAGCACTTGAGATTGCAAGTGGTCTTAGTGAGAATTTACAATCACCGTCAAGTATGCAGCTTTTAGCCAATCTCAATAATCATATTGATTCTGCGGCAACTCAACTCGACAATATCGCAAACACGCTTACTTCTTACACAGCATTGAACTCAAGCGCAGATTCCATTATCACTACTTCGAATAAGCTGATACATTCTAGCGTGCGGCAAGGCATGAAACTTACAAAGGATGCTCAGCAAACCCAACAAAGTCTTGCCAGCACTAAAGGTATTATTACCAATACTTCAAATGCAATTCAGGCGGCATTAGCAAGCAGTAACAGTAGCTTTCAGGCAGTTGCACAAAATATTAACAACGTCTACGATAGCGCAACCAACACTGCAAATGATTCGCAAAAATTCATTGACCAGCAGGCTTCACTTGTGCAAGAACAGATTGACGCTTATCAAAAACTTTACGACAATCTCGTCTCACTTGTTGGAGCTAATAGTACGGCTGCAAAGCAAATGCAGTCTTTAATCAACAACCTTAAGCGCGTACACTCCACGCTTGTTAACGCATCACAATCATTGCAAAACAATACGAGCACCGTTAGTGACACTCGTAAGGACGTGCAAAAAGCAAGCAAACAAGCAAGCGATACTATTGCTTCCATTACAAAAGACTACCAAACTAATTTAGAACCACAATTGTCAAAAGTATCGAAACAATTCCAAACACTAGGAGCAACAAATAGCAATATCACATCGAATTTAAATCGCATAAACCAATCTGCCGATAGCACAAGTGCAAAAATGCATAATGCTATTGCTGCAATTAACACTTCACTTAACACCACAGCTCAAGAGGCACGAACCAACGCTAATAATCTACGCGATTTTCACAACAAGCTACAAACAGCTTTGCAGAGCGAAGATATTAACCAAATTAAAGCAGTACTACAAAATGATGCTACTACCTTATCTGCTAAAATCGCTTCTCCAGTGAGCATTAATCGCACTGTCGTATACCCTATCCCTACATTTGGCGCAGCCTTATCTCCTTTATACACTTTCGTGCCATTATGGTTTGGGGTAATGCTCTTATCCCTCGCACTGAAAATCAAAGTGGGTTCAAAATCGCAGGAAGATTTAGAAAATCCAAAAGCATACCAATTATTCTTAGGACGTTATATCACATTCCTTTCTCTATCGCTTTTACAAACCACACTCACTTGCGGCGGCACCCTATTGTTCTTAAAACTCAACGCGGTACATCCTTGGCTATTTATGCTCACAGGCTGGCTGAGTAGCATAACATTCTGCACCATCGTATTTACGCTCTCATACTGTTTTGGCAATATTGGCAAAGCAGCATGTATTGTACTGCTTATTTTCCAAACCTCTGCAACAGGCTCAGCCTACCCTATACAGCTGGTCTCCGGATTCATGCAAGCGTTAAGCCCATTTTTCCCTATAACCTACAGCACCCGAGCAATACGCGCTGCCATTTCAGGAATTTACGGTAACGAGTATTGGTCATCAATGCTCACACTGATTATTTTTATTCTGCCGTTCCTCATTTTTGGATTGCTATTCAACCGAATTCTAACCAAACTCAATGAGCCGCTTGAAGAAAAAATAGAAAGCACAAAAATTCTACTCTAAGTGCTCCAAATATTCCCTATCCTCGCTGAGAAGTTTTAACAATGACAATGAATAAGAAATCTCAAGAAAAAGAAGAAATTAATAACAAAATTCTTGATACTGCAATGCAAATTGCGGTAACTCGCGGACTTGAAGCAATAACTATTGAAGAAGTTGCTCGATGCAGTGGTGTTGCAAAAACAACAATTTATCGTCGTTACAAGAATAAAGATGATTTACTTTCTCACATGGAATTATCGCATACTCAACTTAACCATGAACATCTTAGTGTAGAACCAACGCATAAAAACCTACGTGATGTTATTGCATACATTATGAACGAGCTTATGCAATCAATCAATATGCAGCTTGTTGCAATGGCGATTGCTTCTCATGATGATCGTCTTATTCAAATCGTACGAAAATATGCTTACAACTCTTTACAGTATTTTGATGAGTATATTGCCAATGGGATTAAAGAAAATATTTTTAAACCCAACACTGACCCATCTTTCTTATACTGCACTATTATCGGCATTATTGCCATGTATCAACTATTTCCCATTAAATCACAGAATAAAAGAAACAAAAACGCATATATTACTGATGAGATAACAGAACTTATTTGGAACCGTATTACTATTACTTCACAATAACATGCGAAAATAACGCTTAGACTACTGTGATATTTATTCGACAGAAGAAACTTGGCGCACTACATTTAGCGCTTTATTAAAAGCATCACTTGTCCAACTTGCTCCTGCAACAACATCAATTTTCAAATCTTTTAACGGCTTTCCAACCACTGTTCCAGAAATTTCGCTAATAAATGCATTCTGATGTTTTTTTGAAATTGAAGAACTCGGATGACCCACTACTTCCACTTTTGCAATATCCTGATTGCTTATGGTGAAAGTGACGTCAATATTATCCTCACCAACTGGACCATATTGCGCTTTAATAGCATATGTTCCATCTTGATAGTTGCCACTATCTTTTTTGGTGGAAGTCGTAGTATTCGGATCTGTTGTTTGCTGATTGTTCTGCGTTGACGAATGCGTACTGCTCTCACCAGAATTACCAGCATACTCATCATCCATAGGCACTGCATTACTTTGCCCACATGCAGATAACGCCACTAAGGCAGCAAATGCACTAGCACCTAATACCGTACTTGCTTTTTTACGTGCCACTATAACCCTCTTACAAACGTATCTGAAGTAACTACAATTTTTGTGCTTTTGTGGTATCTTCAAAATCTTGTTGTAAGACTTTAGATTCCACATGAATTCCTAACTGTTGCTGCAAATCCGCAAACTCTGAATGTGCTTGCTCATTATTCCACTTTTCACCAGTAAGAACACCATGATTAAGCATTATTTCTCGGTCTGCACATGATGCAACCAAATGATCATGTGTAACAACAATAATAGTTGTTCCTTGCTCATGCAAGCGTTTGAAAATATCTAATACAATATGTTCATTTTTCTCATCAAGATTTCCTGTTGGCTCATCCGCAAGAATAATCTTTGGGCAATTTATTAACGCTCTTGCAATACATACACGCTGCTGCTCACCGCCAGATAATTGGCTTGGTAAATGATGCGCACGATCTTTTAAACCAACCTGTTCAAGAACGTCTAATGCTTGCTGTTCATCAACAACTGAGTGATAATACTGTGCCATCATCACGTTCTCTACAGCGTTGAGATGTGGTACGAGATAGAATTTTTGAAACACTAATCCTATTACATTTTTTCTCACATCAGCCAGCTGGTTTTGGGTTAAATCTTGAAGATCTCGTCCTTCTAATCGGATTGATCCTTTTGTTGGAGTATCAAGGCAACCAATAATATTCATCAATGTTGTTTTACCCGAGCCAGATGAACCTACTATGGCTAACCATTGACCTTGAGGAACTTGCAAACTTACGTCGTCAACTGCTTTAAGTGAACCGTAAATTTTTGAAATATGTTCTAATTCCAGCAGCATATGTTCTGTACCACCAACACCTGTTGTAATATTATTATC
>JAUMUB010000049.1 GCA_030530905.1 Bifidobacteriaceae bacterium
CATCGTAATATGCGATTTCATCACAAACAGTATGAAGCGAGTTTGAATAAAGAATCAAAATAGTATTTTAAGTGATGTGCAATCTGTATATCACAATTGCTCATATAAAATCGTGGGGTAGTATGACTGAAATATTACCACACGATTATTCGTTAAATAGGTTTCTAGCTTATTATGATACCAGTTAATTTACTGATATTGAGGTACGCGAATCATTGCTTCTTGAGCAATAGCTGCAACCAAAGTGCCGTCTTGAGCATAAACTTTGGCGTGAGAAAGACCTCTGCCATGTGCTGCAGTAGTAGTGTCTTGCACATATAAATGCCATTGTGACATGTTAATATTTCGATACCACCACATGGAATGATCTAATGATGCGTAAGATAATCCAGGTGTAGTGAGTGGAATACCTGCGCGACGAAGCATAGGTTCGAGCATTAATTGATCACAGCCAAGCGCCAACAACGCACGATGCTTTATTTGTGGCTGATTTTCAATAGGAGAAGCAGTTCGCATCCACACCATCTGATGACCGTTCTCTTGTGGTGTAGGATGAGGGTTTAACATCATATTTGGAGAAATATGACGGATGTCAAAAGGTGAATGGTTCGCGTAATAGTCTGCGAATGGTGAAGCATTCTCAAATGGTTTAGTAAGCTGCTGTAAGCTTGGCAAGTCTTCGGGTTTTGGAATATTAACAGGCATAGGATCGGCGAATTCAAAACCACCTTGGCCTATTTCTTGAAAACTTGCAATCGCGGTTAAAATTGGAGAATGTGATTGCTCCGCATTAATACGACGTGAGGAAAAAGAACGACCATCTTTTAATGTTTCAATATTGAATGAAACTTTTTCATCAATCTTTCCAGGCGTAATAAAATAACCGTGAATTGAATTTGGTAAGCGCGATGGTGAAACCGTGTTTGATGCGGCGATAATTGATTGCGCAATAACCTGACCACCGTATACGCGACCGGTAGGAAAATACATGCTTTCGCCTTGGAAAACAGAGTTTTTCTCGTTTGTAGAAATATTTTCTAAGTCAAGCATTTGAAGAATATGCTGCATGATTTGCTGTTCATTCATATTGTTCATAATAATCCTTCGCTACAGTTTTAAACATAATCGTTCATGTGCTTACCGTGTTAGTTTGTTAACTTACTTCTTAGTTTTGACAATAAAAAAGCCGGCATATAAGCCGACTTTTTTATTATTACAGTAGTTGCTACCTATCGTGTGAGCTTGCGATGTAAGCGGTGAGGGCGGGATGCTTCTTCGCCAAGACGTTGAACTTTATTCTCCTGATAGGATTGGAAGTTGCCTTCAAACCAATACCATTTAGCAGGATTCTCATCATCGCCTTCCCAAGCGAGAATATGAGTTGCAACACGATCTAAGAACCAACGATCGTGGGAAACAACCACAGCGCAACCAGGGAATTCGATAAGAGCGTTCTCTAACGATTCGAGAGTTTCAACATCTAAATCATTAGTAGGCTCATCGAGAAGAATCAAATTGCCACCCTGTTTTAAGGTAAGAGCAAGATTCAAACGGTTACGCTCACCACCGGAAAGAACACCTGTGAGCTTCTGCTGGTCAGAACCTTTAAAACCGAAGCTTGCAACATAAGCTCGTGTAGGAACCTCAACGCCGCCAACTTCAATAAAATCAAGACCGTCAGAAACAGCTTCCCATAAGTTTTTATTTGGATCAAGACCTGCACGATTCTGATCAACATAACTGATAGAAACAGTGTCGCCAACACTTAATTCGCCACCACTTAATGGTTCTAAACCAACAATGGTTTTGAATAGTGTAGATTTACCAACACCGTTAGGTCCGATTACTCCAACTATACCGTTACGAGGTAGGGTAAACGACAAATCATCAATAAGCACACGGTCACCAAACGCCTTATGAATGTGTTGTGCTTCAAGCACTTTAGATCCAAGTCGTGGTCCTGGTGGAATCTGAATCTCTGAGAAATCAAGTTTCTTAGTGTTACGTGCTTCTTGTTCCATCTGGTCGTAGCGTTCAAGACGAGCCTTATTCTTCGCCTGACGAGCCTTAGGGGAGCTGCGAACCCACTCCAACTCGCTCTTTAAACGGCGAGCAAGCTTAGCATCCTTCGCACCCTGGATTTCCATACGCTTTGCCTTGGTCTCCAAGTAAGTGGAGTAGTTACCCTTATAAGGGTACAAGTGGCCGCGATCCACCTCACAAATCCACTCAGCAACATTATCCATGAAGTAACGATCGTGGGTAACCGCGATAACAGCACCCTTATACTGGTGCAAGAACTGTTCTAACCATAAAATAGACTCAGCGTCAAGATGATTAGTAGGCTCATCCAACAAGAGTAAATCCGGAGCTTCAAGTAATAGCTTACACAATGCTACTCGGCGGCGCTCGCCACCAGAGCATACGGACACAGGAGTATCCGGGTCAGGGCACTGCAAAGCATCCATAGCCTGCTCAAGTTGAGAATCTAAATCCCAGCCGTTAGCAGCATCAATTTCAGTTTGTAAAGCACCCATCTCTTCCATTAACGCATCAAAATCAGCATCAGGATTTGCCATCTCCTCGCCAATCGCATTAAAACGTGCAACCTTAGCCGCCATCTCACCAAAAGCGAGCTTAATGTTTTCTCCAACAGTTTTATCATCATCTAATGGTGGCTCCTGTTGAAGAATACCAACACTATAGCCGGGAGTGAGATAAGCCTCACCATTTGAAACATTTTCAATACCAGCCATAATCTTCAATAAAGTTGATTTACCCATACCATTCGGGCCAACAACGCCAATCTTAGCTCCTGGAAGAAAGCTTAAAGTAACATCATCAAGAATAGCGCGATCGCCAAATGACTTACGAGCATTAATCATTTGATAAATAAACTCAGCCAAATTGGTTCCGTTCTCTATAATCTAAAGTCTTACAAATACAATATTCTATTATTCACCATGCACCAAACGATTGCAACCAGCACACAAAATCTCATAAATAAAAGTGATGAAAACGTGGTTGAATGCAAGCGTCATTACGAAAGATGCTAAATGAGCCTCACAACACAACGATTACTATTGAGAAAATGGGAAAAAGAAGACGCTCAAGCCCTCTACTCGTTAGCTTCAAATCCTAAAATAGGTCAAGGTGCAGGATGGCAGCCGCACAAAAATATTGAAGAAAGCCAACAGATTATCGAACATGTGTTAAAACCATCACAACACTGTTATGCAATCACACTTCAAGAAATCCAAGAAATAATCGGATGCATAGAATTACGTTTAGCATGCAAAGAAGCATACGAATTTCTCAACAACTATGACGCCAACCAAGTATTCGAAATAGGCTATTGGCTAGGAGAGCCATACTGGGGTAAAGGATACATGAAAGAAGCATGTCAGTCATTAATCTCCTACGCTTTTAACTATTGTCAAGCACAAGCAGTTATTGCGTTACATAACATAAGCAACATGCGCTCGCAGTATGTGATGCAATCTTTAGGAATGGAATATCTTGGAACAATACGTCATAAGAATGTAGCATTACTTGGGAAGGATGTATACTGGGATGAGCATATTAGAATTATTCGTGAAGAAGATTTTCTGTAAAATTCATAAATGATATTCTTCAATAGCAATATAATAATTCAAAATAAAAATTCATCTTATATGAGTAGAAGGTATTTATGAGCCACATTTTAATCGTGACCTCCAATCCTGAAGAACAGTCAATGACTAATCAAGTTGGGAAAACGCTTGCAGTTGCTAGTGAAGAACTTGGCGCACATACACATATTTTAGATTTGTATAAAATCGGTTTTGATCCTGCATACTCAATGCAAGATCGCGGATATTATTTGAATCAGTCTGAGCTTCCAAGCGATGTGGCGAATATACAAGAGGCAATTGTGCATGCTGACACATTAGTGCTGGTGTTCCCAGTGTATTGGTTCTCAATGCCTGCAATGGTAAAAGGTTTCTTTGACCGAGTAATTTGTCGCAAATTTGCCTACACTTTTGAGGAAAAGTATGGAGCGTTAAGCGATAAGAAAATTCGTATTATTATGCTCGTAGGCAGTAGTGAATCATGGTATCAGACCAGTGGTGTTGGTGAGAGTATTGAAGATATTATTGGTAATCGAATTTTACGTTCTTACTGTGGTGTGAAAGATGTGGAATTCTTATACGTTGACCAAGTGCATATGGGTGATACTTCTGAACAGGCGTTGCAACAGGGTAGAGAACAGCTTGCTGAAATACGCGAGTATGCAAAGACTTTAGTGTAGTAATACTGTCTATACAGTGTGAATGCTGATGCTTGTGCTGTATATGTATTATTAGAGATTTAATCAATGTGTTTGGTGAAACTTAAACATCTAAATAATAAACCATGGTTATGGTTGTAAGAAGAAAGAATTTTGAGATGAATGCACATGCTGGCTCTCGTTTGCGCTGGACTACCGCGGATATTGCTTTAGGTGCAGCAATTGGTGTTGCTTTTGGTGTAGTTACTTGGGGTTTTAATTTTGCATACATGATTATTTCACCAATACTCGGTGAGATTCTTGTAGGTTCAGCAAGCTTATTACATGCGGTATGGTATATGTCTGGTGTGGTGGCTGTACTACTTATTCGAAAACCAGGTGCCGCAGTGTATGTGAATGTTTTAGGCTGTTTTGTACAAACTATTGTAGGCTCAAGTTTTGCGTTTACTTTTGTGCTTATTTCAGCAGCATTGCAGGGATTATTTGCAGAAATTCCTTTTGCATTAACTCGATATAAGCGATATTCATTATCTCTCTCTATGCTTTCTGGCTTATGTGTGGCTCTTGAGTATGGAGTATATTTGATGTTATTCCGCTACCAAGGAGTCTCCTTTATCTCCACACGTGGCATTGTTCATATGATTAGTGAGTGTGTTGGTGGAGTGGTTATTGCGGGTATCATTAGCTGGGTATTGTACAAGGCAATTGCAAAAACTGGAGCATTGGATCGTTTCGCCTCAGGGCAACAATATCGCTTAAGTGTGCAATAGTGAAAGATTATTATTTTTATGCATAATGAACTTGCATAAGACTAGTGGTATTGGTACACTAAACATTTGTTTATAGTATAAATGACTTAATGTAGATAGTATTCGTTTGTACTATGTTCGGGGCCTTAGCTCAGTCGGTTAGAGCAAACGACTCATAATCGTTCGGTCCAGGGTTCAAGCCCCTGAGGCCCCACTTTTAGCCTTTTGAGAGAGTTCTCAAAAGGCTTTTTTTATGCGATTTTTATTGATATATTGCTGATTTTTCAGCACCCTTTTGAAACTACTTCATTTTCTTGTATGTATGGCTATCGATATAATAGAAAGCGTACAAAACTTTTAGCGCGCGGAGGTTCGTATGAGTCAGCAACAATATTCTCTTGGCCTTGATATTGGTAATGCTTCAGTTGGTTTTGCAGCAATTGATGATTCGTTTCATTTAATGCGTGCAAAAGGACATGAGATTATCGGTGCTAGACTTTTTGATCCTGCACAAACTGCTGCTGAGCGCCGTGGATATCGCACTAATCGTCGTCGCTTATCACGTCGCCGTTGGCGTATACGACTACTCAATGAAGAGTTTGCTCCTCAACTTGCACAAGTTGATTCAGGCTTTTTGAATCGTTTACAGTATTCATGGGGACACCCACAAGATAGTGAAAGTCCGTATAATCAATGGTTTGGTAGTAGATTATTTGATTCTATAGAGGCTGATAAAGAATTTTATCGGAAGTATCCAACCATATATCATTTGCGTAAAGCATTAATGACTGATGATGCTCAGCATGATATTCGAGAAGTATATTTAGCAATTCATCATATTGTTAAATTCCGCGGTAACTTCTTAACTGAAGGTGATTTACAGGTAGAAAAAGTTTTTACCGCTGAAGAAAACAAGGAACTTATTAATAAAGTACTTCAGCTTGATAATAGTAATAACTCTCTTGTTCCGAATTTTGATGACAGTGCACTCATGTCTGTACTATTTGACACGAGTAAATCTGGAAAAAAAATTGTTAGCACTTTACAAGAACTAATTTTGAGTAGCTTATCTTTGCCAATGAGTGATTCTGCGGCTTGCAAAAAGAGTGTAAAACAGTTGCTGAACGCTTATGTCGGCTTGCAAGTAAACTGTGCGGAATTATGCAATATTACAGATATTTCTAAAGAAGATAAAGAGTTATTAAAAATACGTATTGATTCTGACTCAGCTGATGAGGAGTTGCAAAAGGTTGCTGATTCAGGCTTATTAGAAGATGCTGAAATTGAAATAATATATGCTGTTTATGAAGAATATAAACGTGTTACATTGCATAAGCTTTTAGCTGGCCAAACAAGTATTTCAGAAGCAATGATCTCCCGATATAACACTCATAAAGAAAATTGGGATGTGTTTAAGAAACTTTGCTTGCAAGTTGCTGAGCAGAAGAACGCTCAATCCACTAAAAAACATAGTAAACAAGAGTTGAAGCAGCAGCGCAATGATTTTTATACTATTCTTACTCATTGGGCAAGCGCGAAAGAAGAGGATGTTAAAAAAGCGCGTAAATATTTTGAAGATGTAATAAACAATGCTGATATTACTGATGCTCAAAAAGATGAGTATTTAGCTACTTTAGAGGATAATTCACTGTTCCCAATTCAGCGTTCTAAAGATAATGGTGTTATTCCGTATCAACTGCATTTACACGAGTTGCGACAAATTTTAGATAAGCAAGGAAAATACTATCCATTCTTAAATCAGACTTTTGAATTTGAAGGCAAACAGGTTCGCCGTATTGAACGCTTGATTACTTTTAGAGTTCCATATTATGTTGGTCCATTAGTAGCACCAAATGATATGCAACAATCTGATAATGCGCAAAATCATTGGATGATTCGTAAGGCTGATAGGGTGGCAATTACGCCTTGGAATTTTGATGAAGTAGTCGATAAAAAAGCTTCAGGTCAGGCTTTTATTCAGAGGTTAGTTGGTACTGACACTTATTTATTGGGTGAGCCAACAGTTGCAAAGAATTCATTGTTGTATCAAAAATTCGCAGTATATGACGAGTTGAATAATGCACGAGTGACTACTGATATTGATACTCGTAAACGACGTTTTAGCTTTGAAGAAAAAAAACTTTTATTACGAGCACTATTTATGCAGAAACGCTCCGTGAGTAGAGTCGACGCTCAGAAAGTGTTACAAGCACAATATGGGATAGAGTATCATATTTCAGGCTTATCTGAGGAAACAAAGTTTGCTAATAGTCTTAAATCGTATTGTGATTTATTGGAAGTTTCAAAAGGACTAGCTTGTGATGAGCAATGGCGTAAATTTGTGCAAGATTCTCGTAATGAGCATATTCTTGAGGAAATTCTTACTGCACAAACAATTTTTGAGGATAAAAAAACGCTACTGCTTCGCTTACAAACGATTACTGCGCTTGAAGCATACCCAAAGGAATTAGTAGAACGATTAGCTAAGATTCATTACACTGGCTGGGGCAATTTATCCAAGAAACTGCTTACCAGTAAAATATGTAAAACAAAGCTTATGGGAGAAAGTGTTCCTGAATACCATTCAATTATTGAAGTGCTTGAAGCGACTTCGAATAATCTTAGT
>JAUMUB010000050.1 GCA_030530905.1 Bifidobacteriaceae bacterium
ATCAAAAGGTGAGCTTATTACCGTTATTACTAGTGATATTGAGCTGTTAGAAATTTTCTTTGCGCATACGGTCACACCAGTTGTGATTGCTATAGTAACCTCATTTATTTTTGTTGTTACTGCATGTGTTTGGAATTGGCAGATTGGACTTTTGTTGCTGTTCTCACACATTGTTGTGGGTGTAATTATACCTGTGATGTTTGCTCAAAGCGTGCGATTATATGGTACAAAAATACGTAAGGCTTCAGCGGCAATTGATGATGTAATGCTAGACGATATGCGCGGTATTGACGAGATTGTACGATTCAACCAAGGAAAAGCGCGTGGTAATGCCATGTTAAGGTATTCTCGCACCTTATCTGCTTCTCGTGTGAAATTAAGCTCTCGAAATGGTTTATATACGGCAATTACTCTTACAAGTATTATGCTGTTAACCTCGATTGCTCTGTTTATTGCAGCGCGTACTGCTATGTATAATCCATACGGCTTAGATACCAATCTCATGGTTATTTTCTTGTTCACCAGCTCTTTTGCGCCAACAGTTGCTTTAAGTGCATTACCTGCAAATTTGACGCAAACATTTGCTGCAGCTCGTCGAGTTTTTAATCTGATTGATGAGAAACCAAGCGTGACTGAAGAGGGTACGCAGAAGCCTGCATATAATGGTATGAGTATGAAGAACGTGAGTTTTACTTATGAACATTTGGGTTCAAGTGAAGATGACGAGGGTCAACATCATGTGTTGAATGATTTTTCTTTAAGTATTTCAAAACAGGGTATTCTTGGTATTCAGGGAAAATCAGGCCGAGGTAAGTCCACTATCGTAAAGCTTTTAATGCGTTATTGGGATCCTCAAGAAGGCTCTGTTGAATTTAGTGATACTGCATTACCGCAAGTGGATGCAAGTTACAGGCGTGCTCAGCAGTCGATGATGAGCCAAGAAACTTATTTATTCAATAGGTCAATTAAAGATAACTTGTTAATCGCTAACCCAGATGCAAGTGAAGATGATATGCGTATGGCTCTTCAAAAAGCATCTGTATGGGATCTGGTGCAGTCTTTACCTGAAGGCTTGGATACGCAGCTTGGAGAGCTTGGATCTCGACTTTCAGAAGGAGAACGTCAGCGTATTGGATTAGCTCGTCTGTTTATTCGTCGTGATGTGTCAATCATGTTTTTTGATGAGCCGACAAGTCGATTGGATTCGCTAAACGAATCAGTCATATTGTCTTCTATCCAGCACTTGCGTGATGAGAATGTTGTTGTAGTTCTTATTTCTCATCGAATGTCAACAATGAATATCGCAGATTCTGTAGTGCAAATGTAGTAAAACTTGTGTGCCGATATATTGTTATATGTCGGCACATTTTATTGTGATGAACAAATATGCACATTAGTGTTGAGTAATATTTGATTATTTTAGTGGTATTACAATTTGTTGCATAATATAAAATAAATCTACTGTATTTTTAATCGACTAGTAGTAGCGCATAACATGGCAAGAAAATCTCACTGGAAAAGAAGATATTTTACCGGCACAAGACCTGGCGAGCGAGTACTTATTCTTATTGTGCTCGCAATTATGATTGGCGTGAGCCTTGGTTTATTATTGCCACAAACTCATGAACGCGTTGCACAAATAACAGGTGAATATTATGCTTCAGGACCTGCTTCACAAGCTTTAGATACACTTCGTGTGGATGATAATACGAATGTTGCAAGGTATAATCGCACAGAATTTGGATATCGCAGTACTGACGATGATCACAATGGTTGCGATGTGCGCGAAGATGTGCTTGCTCGAGATTTATCTGATGTTGTGTATAAACGTGGCACGTACAAAGTGCAATCAGGTACATTGAATGATCCGTACACTGGTAAAACTATTTATTTTGTACGTGGTAATAAAACTAGTGCTCTTGTGCAAATTGATCATGTTGTAGCGTTAGAAAATGCTTGGATTTCTGGTGCAAACAAGTGGAGTAGTGCTAAGAAAATACAGTTTGGCAACGATATGCATAATTTGCTTGCGGTAGATGGTCCTGCAAATCAGGAGAAAGGCTCTGCCTCAGCTGCGTATTGGCTACCTACTAACAGTGCTTATCGTTGCGCATATGTAGCAAAGCAAATTAGCGTAAAGAAGCAATATGATTTAAGTGTTACAACTAAAGAATATAAGGCAATGAAAGCAGTGTTGCGTTCTTGCCCTACACAACAATTAATTTAATAGTATGTATTTTTTAATAGAAATGTCATACAATAAGTCATATTGTTGATTATGGTGTCAATATGATACTGTGCATCGTTAGGGGATACAGTTATGAATCAGGTAGATGAACCGGTAGAGAAGAACTCAAGCCATGATAAGCTTATTTCTATTCTCGGTCCTGCATTCGTAGCAGCAGTTGCATATGTTGATCCGGGTAATGTTGCTGCAAACATCACATCTGGCGCTCGATATGGATATTTACTCGTATGGGTGTTGGTGTTGGCTAACGCGATGAGTGTGCTTATACAATATCAAAGCGCGAAATTAGGTATTGTAACAGGTAAATCTTTACCTACGATTTTAGGGGAGCGGTTAAGTACTCCTGCACGAATTGCTTTTTTTGTTCAAGCTGAAATTATTGCTATTGCTACTGATTTAGCTGAAGTTATTGGCGGTGCTATCGCATTGCACTTATTGTGTGATATTCCGTTGTTTTTAGGCGGATGCATTGTTGGTATTGTTTCATGGATTCTCTTAGCTTTTCAAGGCGGGGATAAGCATCGTCTTTTTGAGATTTTGATAATTGGCTTATTGCTTATTATCACATTTGGGTTCATTGCTGGATTATTTGTTGATCCTCCAAATTTCTCTCATGTGCTTAGTGGTTTTGTGCCACGTTTTACTAATGCTGATTCAGTATTATTGGCCTCATCGATTTTAGGTGCGACCGTTATGCCACATGCAATTTACCTGCATTCGACTTTAGTGAATGACCATTACACGCAAGGTGATAAGAAGCCTGTTATTAAACGTTTGCTCGATGGTTCAAAAATTGATGTAACATGGGCGTTATTGCTTGCTGGAACAGTTAACTTAGCATTGCTAGTGTTGGCGGCAAACTCATTAAATGGTATGCAGGGAACGGATACTATAGAAGGTGCTCATCATGCTATAGAAAGTGTGTTGGGTGTTGGTGTTGGATTTATTTTCGCAATTGGATTGTTAGCATCTTCATTGTCATCCACAGCTGTTGGCACTTATGCGGGCGCGGAGATAATGAAAGGCTTGTTGCATAAAGATTTGCCAATCTGGATGTGCAGAATTGTGACTCTAGTACCAGCTTTAGTTGTGTTATACTTCTCGTCTAATCCGACATTTGCTTTAGTGATAGGGCAAGTTGTTCTATCGTTAGGCATTCCTTTTGCCATTATTCCGCTACTAAGATATACGCGCGATGAAAAGCTTATGGGCACATGGCGTGACGGTTTATGCAAGCATATTATTTTTATATGTGTTGCAACGCTTATTGTGGTGTTAAATATTGTATTGGTATATTTAACGTTTACGGGTCAGGCTTAAATTACTAGATAAATGTGGTAAATGCGGATGATTATTGTGGAAGTATAGTAATGCTTCGTGTGCTGTTTCTCGTGCAGATCCAGAATTTTTACCACGCACTCCAAAGAAAATTAAGAGTACCATTATTAAGCAAATAATTGTACTAATATGCAATGCTGTCTGTACTCCATAAATATGAGCTGGAATTGCAGTGTTAGCAGTATTTCCTAAGCTTGCATGTTTTGCTGCAGCAAAGCCTTGCATAATAAGAACCATAATTGGAGCTCCCATAGCTCCTGCGATTTGGCGTGCAGTATTGGTTACTGCAGAACCTGCGGAAACTTCTCGTGCTGATAAACAGTTCAAAGACCATGTGGTGATTGGCATAAGCACAAAGCCAACACCTATTTGACGTGTGAATTGCCAGATAGAAATCCACCAAATCCACGTGTGTAAATTAATAGTGCTCATCATAATAGTTCCAAAAGTGAGTGTAATAGAACCGATAAGAGCTACTGGTCGGGCTCCAAAACGATCAAGCATTTTACCGCCGACAAACTGTGCTAAACATTGGCCGAGTGCGCCTGGAAGAATTATAAGACCACTCATTGTAGAAGAAAAACCACGATCATTTTGAATATACAGTGGCAAAATAATCATAATGGAGCTAAAGGCAAAGAAGTTCAGTGAAGCACAAATTGTACCAATAGCGAATTGCTTGTTTTTTAGTACGCTTAAGTTTAGGAGAGGAGCTTTATTGGTGTTTTTAAATTGGTTGAGTTTCTTGTTTTCTTGATACTTGAATGGTGTTTTGGAATGTTCGTATGCTTGTTCTTGTTTTGCTTTTTCTTCTAAGTACTGTGATCGTGTTTCTTCGAATTCTCGCGTGCGCTTGTTTTGGCGTAATACAAACCAGATAATACTAATAATTCCTACAATGAGCGGTACCCAAATCATAGGATGAGTTAGCTGGTATGTTTCAAGATTGGAAAAGGCGAGCATTAGTCCACCAAAGCCGAGAACTGAGAGTACTGCAGAAAATAAGTCTGCACGAATTGTCGTATCTTGTTTGCCGAAATTGTGCAAGTTAAATGTTGCTAGAAGAATTGAAAATAACCCAAGAACGCTTAATGTAAGAAAGATAGAACGCCAACCATTTGCATCCGTTTGCCAGCCACCAATTGTAGGTCCGATTGCAGGAGCAACACTCATTGCCATACCCACGGTACCCATTGCCATACCTCGACGCGCCATTGGGAAAATCCAGAACACGGTTATTTGCAACACGGGCCACATAACGCCTGTGCCTATTGCTTCAAGTAATCGACCTAATAGTAGGAAAGTGAAGTTTGTGCCAAGCCACGCAAATACTGAGCCTAGGGTGAAGATAATCATAGAAGTGATGATTATCTGACGTGTGGTAAAGCGACGAGTCAAAAAAGCTGTTAGTGGTACCATTATGCCCATGACAAGCTGGAATATAGAAGTCACCCATTGCCCTGTGGTAATGCTAATGCCAAAGTCTTGAACGATTGTTGGCAAGGCTGCACTGAGTTGAAGCTGCGTAAAATTACCAATAAAGGTGATGAAGGTTAGGATTGCCAACGAGTAGAATGCGGGTTTAGAAACATGGTTGTTGGTGTACGAGTTCTCTTTAGTAAGTGGTTGGCTTAGTGATTTGCATCGATTTACGATACTAGTTAATAAGAAAAAATTTCGCACAACAACCTCTAATAATTGTCAATATGTAAATAAAATAACAGTGCCACAAGAAGGTGAATCTTGTGACACTGTATACCTAAGTGTAGATAATTTAATACCAGTGCTTGCTGACCCAGTGGTTGTATGCGCCAGTAATTGAGCCATAACGACCATTACAATAGCTGATAAACCATTTAATCTGGGTTTGATAATTGGTTGCCCAATCCGCTCCTGCACTTGCCATCTTAGATCCTGGCAGTGCTTGTGGAAGTCCGTATGCGCCAGAGCTTGCATTTGTTGCATTAACACGCCAACCAGATTCTCGTGAAATGATGTATACCAGAGCAGAGAAATCTGCTTCAGTATAGCCATTTGAGATTAAGTAATCGTGAGCCCATTGTTGCATTTCTCCTGAAGCAACTGTTGTACCTAATGAACTTGAGGTGCTAGTGCTACTAGAAGTGGATGAGCCTGTTCCTACTAAAATCACCTTATCAACTGGTGCTGTTTTTACGTAAGATGCAAAAATATTAGATGAAACAACAGTATTTCCAGAACGGGTGACAATGCTTGTAGTCTCCATTACACCGTTCTTTCCCTCAGTCTCAACTTTTTGAGTTCCTTTAGCTAGTGATGAGGTTTTTTTATACACTGTATTAAAGGTAATTGGTTCGTCTGTAGTTTCTAATGTTGCACCTGAGCGTTCAATTCGAATTACTGTGGATTCGTTAACCTTTGTAGTTAATGATGGAGTAACTGTATCATTTGGTTCTAGAGTGATATCTCCAGTTTCAAGTACTGATTTAACAGTGGTGAAATCTGTACCGAATACGGTGCGTGCTTTTCCATTGATATACACTTTAATAAAAGACGTATTACCTTGTAATTGACTACGAGAAGTGCCACGTGATACTTCTTGCGCATCATCGGTGATGGAATAAGCAGAAACTTGTTTTACCTTGTGTTCTGACCCATAAATAGAGTGCGAAACAAGACCTGCAGTTACAAGTACGCCAAACGTTGTAGCTACAGCACCGATTTTTAAACCGTGCTGTTTTGCACGATGAATCATCGATAGCTTTGCTTTACGATGGTTAGCCATTGTACTCCTTAACAGAGGTTACATTATTTTCTAACGCCATAGTTTACCACATACTGTGATTTATCGATAAAATAATTGTATAATCGTTGTATTTTAAAGGTTTATCGTACTACACAAAATATATACAAATGATGTGTATATTTGTATGCAATGTGGATATTATGTATTATTTTATTTTTTCGATAATTTTATGCTTCGTATTCTTTAACTTTTTCGATAACGTTCTCTAAATCGCTCGCACGCAAAGCGCCTGCTTGCTTGAAAATAACTGTACCGTTTTTTGCTATGAGTAAGGTTGGAACTGCCTGAATATCTGATGCTAATTCTGGATTTTTATCAATATCTACTTTTGCAAAAACAATGTCGGTATGTTTTTCGCTTGCAGCTTCAAAAATAGGTCCGAATGCTTTGCATGGGCCGCACCATGTTGCCCAAAAGTCTACGAAGACGATTGAATTCTTTGTAATGGTTTCTTCGAAGTTGCTGCTATCCAAGTTGATTGTAGCCATGATAACCTTTCGTTATGAATCTATAGTAACCAGATATTTTATCGCACTTGCGTTGATTTGTGAATCAGATTTATATGATTTTTTCAATATTGCTTATATTGCGTGACAAAGTCAATTTTTTCGTTCATAATGAATATATGCGCGTTTTACATGATGAAGTACCTGATGACGATGATTTTGATGCGTCACGGCATAGAGGTGAATTTGATAATGTAACACCGGAAGATTTCAACAATAATCCTCCGGGATGGTTGGATCGTTCAGAAATATCTGAAATTCGTTCAAAAGTGCCAATACCATATATTGTTATTGTTCCTGTGCATTGTGACGAGTTTGGCAGAGTAAAGCGTGTGGCAAGTATTTTGCATGTGGGAGATAATGGTGTTATTGAGCGCACTATTATTGCTGGTCGAGTGTTATATCATGAGAGCATACGTGAGGCTATAGCTCGTAATATTACTAGAGATCTCGGTGATATTGCTTTGCCTGAATTACCTCATAGTTTGCAGCCGTTTACTGTTGCAGAATTTTTCCCAACTCCTGGGGCTTCTTCGTATTATGATCCACGACAGCATGCAATTGCGCTATGCTATGTGGTCAATATTTCTGGTGATTGTAATCCGCAAGATGAAACTCTAGATGTTGAGTGGGGGAATCCTCATTCA
Organism: Bifidobacteriaceae bacterium; assembly: GCA_030530905.1. GTDB lineage: Bacteria > Actinomycetota > Actinomycetes > Actinomycetales > Bifidobacteriaceae > Bifidobacterium. The sequence continues at coordinate 7,525 of JAUMUB010000050.1, forward strand.
AATTCTTTTGATGATTTCTTAGATCAGTTAAGTAATGGTTTTGATGTAATTGTTCGTAAAGCTTTATCTTGGCTTGAATAAGTCATA
>JAUMUB010000051.1 GCA_030530905.1 Bifidobacteriaceae bacterium
CTACACGGATAAAGCCCTGATTCCTGTCACTGGCCTAGGCCCATTGGCGCAAACATGGAATTTTGGCAGTAGTGTCCTTGGCTCCTCCGTGAGCAACGAAAGCCGGACCACCTTCACTGAGGACACATGGCTTCTAAAAGCCGCCATGAAAATTGCCACTATTCCCCCACTGAGCTGGATTTTCAAGGATACTTCCCAGACGCAGTCCTTCATGCGTGGCCTCTTCGGCGCATACTGGTCCGATGAGGATCATGCCGAGCAGTGCCCTTGGTACAACGACCCAAATATCACGGAGTCCGATGTGGACGGCACGATTATTGAGCGCTGCCATCAGGGCTATGTTGGTACCTTGAGCACCGGGAACGGTCTACCATCACGACTGGGTGTACTCTCAAGCGCCATTGGTAGCAGCAACTAAACATTGCAAGGCCTCTCGACTTAGGTTTAGCCGCGGGTGCGGGTATCCCATCGGAACGCCTTGATGGCGATAATGGCGGCTACCACGAGCCAGGCGATGCAGATATAGAGGCCGGAGCCAACGAGCATGCCGAGACCAGTGTGGTCGCCAAGCTGGAGGCCATTGTCCACGACCTGGGAGTGGACGAAGTCACGGCCAAGCCACATGCTGCGCATGGCATCAGCAAGGAACTGCACAGGGAAGACAAGGCCGATATTGCGAAGTGCACCCGGCAGAACCCAGGATGGCTCAAAAACACCAGAGAGGAACATGAGGATCAGGGTTGGCACGAGAAGCATCATCTGAGCAGCATCGGCCGATGGCACGAAGGAAGAATATGCCACACCAATCACGGTGCTAAGAATCACGCCACCCAAGGCCACGAGTACAACACCAAGCGGATTAGCAGGGGCAGGCAAGTGGAGGACAAAAACGGAGACCACCAGCAGGAGAATGAGGCAGACGATGGAGACCAACAGGCCAGAAAGCATATAGCCAATCAGCACCGAAAGATCGGAGGTACCACGCAGGCGAATTCGCTTAAGCAGACCGGATTCACGCTGGGCAACAATATCGCCGGCGACCTTCACAAAACCACCCATGAGCATGACATAGGAACTGAGACCAACAGCGATCCAGCTCGATAGACTCACTGTGCCCTTATCGTCGGTGAAAAGATCCGTGCCCTTATCAGCCAAACCGAAGAGTACCGCGAGCACAATCGGGAAGGCCAGGGTGAAAAACACGGAACGGGAATTACGGAGAAAGCCCAGGGTTTGAAGGTGGAACTGGGCGCGGATGCTCGTTGTATTCATGCTTTTATTCCTTTTCTTCCACGGCGACCAGCGAAGCATAGGCCGCACCCAGGGATGGTGCCTCAACGGCAATATCGGTGACCTGAAGACCCTTATCCTTTGCTATTGCGAGTACTCGCTCAACATCGGCAGCAGGATTGAGGCTAGACCAGGCAAGTTCACCAGTAGCACTCACCACACCAAGCTCCCCGAAGGAAATACCGGCGGCGCTAGGTCCGAAGCTCAGGGAGCAGGCACGCTGGGAAGGCACGGAGCGTGCAAGCTCATCCACGGTACCGGTCACACTGATATTGCCCTGCTTGAGGACACTAACCACATCGGCGAGATACTCAACCTCATCAAGATAGTGGCTGGTCAGAAGAATGGTCGCGCCCTTATCACGTTGATGCTTGATAATATCCCACACGCGCTCACGCGACATGGGGTCAAGGCCAGTCGTCGGTTCATCAAGAATAATGAGCTTTGGCTCTCCGTAAAGAGCAATGGCGATATCCACGCGGCGGCGCTCACCGCCGGAGAGAGAATTGAGCGGTCGATCCATGAGGCGTATGAGCTCAATTTCCTCAGCGATTTTATTGACTTCAGCCTTGGACATACCTGGAACGTAGCGTCGCCACGCATAAAGAATATCTTTGACCTTCATTCCTGGCGGGAAACCGGCACTTTGCAGGACCACCCCAATATTGCGGCGTAGGTTTTTGGCCTGCGTAATAGGGTCAAGGCCAAGAGTGCGAATGGTGCCGCTCTTAATCTTGTGCGCCCCCACGATGGCATCCACAAAAGTGGATTTACCAGCACCATTGGGACCAAGGATACTGACAATCTTGCCAGCCTCAGCCTGGAAGTTGAGATTCTTCAGCGCCGTATAATCCCCGTAGGCCACGTCGACGCCGATGGCTTCAATTGCATATTCTGTCATAGTCCCCCCCAATTACAGATGAGAACTGATCATATGCCAGTTAAAGATCACAAATAAGATGATGAAGATCGCAAGAGCACACAAGCGGCGAATAAGCTTGCGGCGTCGAGTAGCTTCAAATTCACGCTGTGCGGCATCTTCGGCCGCGCGTGCCTCCTGGTAGTCGGCCATAAATACCCTTTCCTCGGGGCCAGTGTGCTTTCCGGCACCATACTACCTGTTTTTTTTATTTTGGCAATTTCTATCGACTAGTCGGCAGCCCCGATTTTATTAAACTGCACCACCGTATAGGTGAAGCCCGTATCATTGGTGGCAATGCCAACACCCATGCGGTCAATATTGGTGGCAAGCAGCAGACCCTTGTGTTGAGTGGAGTTCAGCCAGGAGTTGATAATATCGCCAATGGTCTGAGTCTTGTAATTCTGCGCGATAATTTCCGAGCTTTCCTGCACGCGGGCGGTGGTCCCGGCGGCACTGTGCGCGGTGCTATTTTGGCGGGCGGCACGCGCGGCCCACGCCTGCGCATTGGATTGGGTATGCGCCGCAGTGGCCAGTTCACTCAAGCCATTCGCCTTCCGCACGCGGTTAATCTCCTTGGTCACCGCATCCACGGCCTCCTGCTGGCTGAGCGCATTGATTTTCAGCTTCGCGTAGGACTCCTCCGGGGCCGTTGGTGTGGTCGGCGTGCTTGGATCGGCCGGGGTGCTTGGACTTGTGGTCGTGGTTGTGCTTACCGTGCTCTGCTCGCGCGGTGCTGGTTCATCCGCGCTCGACCCCAAAAATGAGGAGCCAAATGCATTCGCTGCGATAAAACTTGCCAAAATAGCCTTCATATCTGCTAGTTTACCAGCAGATTCACGGCCGCTTCGATATCCGCGTCGGGCCGGCACAGCGCAAATCGCACCAGGCGGCTAAAGCGCGTCTTTCCCACCTCACTGCTCACAAAAGCACTCACAGGAATTCCGACTATTCCCTTATCCACGAGTTCGCCCAGGCAGAATTCCTCCGCATCCTGGCCCACATCGGCCACGATGAAATAGCCGCCCTCCGCGCCATAGGTCGGGTAGCCCGCCTTTTCCAGGGCATCGCGCAAAATATCACGGCGCCGCTCAATTCGCCGCCCGAGGTCCGCAATCCACTCCTGTTCCTCACGCAGGGCCGCGGCGATGGCGGGTTGCACGTGGCTCACACCCACGAAGCTCAGGTATTGCTTGACCATGAGGATGGCGTCGATATGCTCCTTGGTGGCCATAACCCAGCCGGTTTTCCAGCCGGTGACGCTGAGCATTTTCGCAGCTGAAGAGACAGTGACGGTGCGCTCCTTCATCCCTGCTAGTTCCGCAATTTTTGCGTGGCGACGCCCATCGAATCCAAACTTCTCATAGACCTCATCGGCAATAACCAGCAAATCCGCCTCCTGCGCCAGATCGGCAATAGCCTGAAGTTCTGCCAAGCTAAACATAATGCCCGTGGGATTATGGGGCGTATTAATAATGAGCGCCGCAGTTTTGGGCGTAATTGCCTCCCGTATAGCGGGGATATCCGGGCGCAGATTTTCATCCAGTGGCACGGGCACCATATTGGCCCCCGCCAGCGCAATAATGGCAGCATATTCGTCATAATATGGCTCAATGACGATGACTTCCTGGCCGGGTTCCACCAGGGCAAGAATGCTGGCCGCGATTCCTTCGGTGGCACCAACGGTGATGAGAATTTCCGTTTCGGGGTCGTAGAATCCCCCACGGTCGGCGGCCACGGCCTCACGTAGTTCCGTAAATCCACGGCCGGGCGCGTATTGATTATTGCCACGGGCGATTTCTTCCTGCGCGCGCCGAAGCATGGACTCGGGACCGGATTCATCGGGGAATCCCTGGCCGAGGTTAATTGCGCCGCGCTCCTGTGCGAGCCTAGTCATGGTGGAGAAGATCGTCTCGGGGAAATGCGTCATGCGGGAAATAAGTTCTGCCATGTAATAATGATACTCTTGATATATGCGTCTGCGTGCAATTATATTGAGTGCTGTTATTTTGCTTGGCTCGGCCACGCCCGCCCTGGCCGATACCCCGGTGGTGAATAGTGCCCCCGCGCGCAGCATTATTTATACCCTGTATGATAATGGCCAATCCACGGCCAGCGGCAATATCAATGCCTCTATCCCAACGGAGTCCCAGTCCAAGCTCTTCCTTGCCTATTATGTTTTGCAACATGGTACGGAGGATGAAAAGTCACGGATCCCGTATATGATCTCTGTGTCCTCAGATCGTTGGGCGGATATTTTGGATAGCCGCTATCCGCAGGCCATTGATTCGGTGGCGGGCCAATTTGGTCTTACTGGCACCAAGCGCGGCCAGTCCTGGGGTTTTAGCCATACCACGGCCTTTGATCTTGCCCGCTTCCTTAAAATCATTCGTGATGATCCCATTGCCGCCCCCATTCGTGAGGGTATGGAGCACTGGGCGCCTGTTGCTGCCGATGGCTACCACCAGGGTTATGGTAGTGCCACTGTGGCTGGCGCCCGTGGTTCGAAATTCGGCTGGTCCGATAATGGTGATGATAATATTTCCACCACCTATGGTGATGGGTGGGTGATGGTGGCCCATACCTATGGCTCGGCGGCGGATAATACGGATGATGTTCGTGCTGCTATTTCCTATATTGCCCCGCAACCAGCAACCCCTACCCCTACGCCTACCGCAACCCCGCTGGAGATCGCCCTCGGTAATATTAAAATTCCTGCCGTGCGTGGAATTGATCTGAAGAACAAATTGCGTTGTGTTCAGGTGCCGATCGATGATGATCAGTTATTGCCAGCACCGTTGGTGAATATTCTCCCCCAGTGTTAAAAAAATGGCGCACAGCCCGAAGGTTGTGCGCCATTGCTCTGTGATTAGTGCAAGAATGCAGGAATCTGCTGACTTGGAATTGGCTTCAGAACACCGGAATCAACGTACATGTGGTAGAAGGTGACACCAAAGTACATTGCAATTGCGGTACCAACAGCATAAAGCGCGGTGCTGACGGTGAAGTCAATTGGGTCAAAAGAGCTGCCATAGTAGGCAACATCGGTGGCGGCAGTGTTGTTATCGGCCTCCTCAGCATGAACCTGAGGTGCGGTAATGGCGCCAAGACCAAGGGCAACTGCGCAAACTGGACCAAGAACTCGCTTCATATTCATTACCTCACTTATCGACGAAGAGAGCGGATAAGGCCCTGATCAACCAGCGCGTTGTACACTGCGATGTTGACACCAATGGTCACGACATAACTGAGCAGCCTGTACAGGCTCCAGGAGGAGCCATAAGAATAACCATAATAAGCGGCATGAGCAGGTTGAGTGGCCTGTGGCGCAACCATCACGCCGGTGGCTAGCACACCTGCCATCGCGATTCCACAAAGACGCTTTTTCATAGAAAGGCCTCTCTAACAACAACTGAAATACATTCGACAAAACAAGACAATTTTCATCATAGACGCGGAAGGGGGGGGTCAAATCCCCAGTATGTTACGTTTGTACTCTGGTTATCTTATCGGTCTTGCTACCTTAATTCTCGCTGTCAACGCGCTAAAACTTGCCTCAAAAAATAAAAAAACGCGCCCCCTTTCAGGAGCGCGCACAATGAAATGATTAGTGGATGAAACCAGGAATCAATTCATTTGGAATTGGCTGCATCTGGCCGGAGTCGACCAGCTGGTGGTAGCCATTCACCAGGATGAAGAATGGTGCGGTAACCGAAAGGAAGGTGATACCGGCGATGGCGGCGGAGCCAACCAGTGCAGTCAGGGTATCAGGATCCTTGCTGTCATCATTACCAGTGGTGGTGGTAGTGGTGGTGGCTGCATGAGCCTGAACTGGGGCATTGAGTGCGCCAAAAGCAATGGTCAGAGCGCACACGGAACCAAGAATTCGCTTCATTTTTACTTTCCTCGCTTATCGACGAATAGAGCGCAGCAGGCCGTTATCAACCAGTGCATTGTAGATAGCCACGTCAATGGCAACGGTGAATACCAGGCTCAGAATAGAGCTGTTCAGATCACTGGAACCGCTGGTGTTGGTAGTCGTGTCTGCATGAGCAACCTGGGTTGCCTGCGGTGCGCTCAGCGCGGCGCAGCCAAGTGCACCGGCCAAAGCGATCGAAAGAACTCGCTTGTTCATTTGAATTATCCTTCACGTCGAATGTAAATGAGCTGTTGCTTGCTCAATGTGCCCGTCACCGCACAAGAGAATTTTTACACAATCCGAAGCAATAATCAAATTTTCTTTAAGCTTAAAAACATGATCTGAGCAGCCGATTTGCTACTTAATCTGTTGCCAGCCAAGGTAGACACACATTATGACAACGAGGGAAAGCAACGCATAGCGAATGAACTTTGGCCCACTCTTCAGCACCGTTCGTGCGCCGAGCTGCGCGCCAATAATATTGGCCACTGCGGCGGCAATAGCCAACGGGAAAAGCACATCGCCATGGATGATAAACATAACCAAAGCGCCGATATTTGTGCAGGTATTAATGAGTTTCGCGGTGGCCGCACTGTGGAGAAAATCCTGCGCTACCAGGGCACTAAAGGCCATAATGAGAAACATGCCAGTGCCGGGACCAAAGGAGCCGTCGTAAAGCGCAATGAGAGCCACCGCAGGCAGGGTCCACCACCAGCGCCGCGGATTGATATGCCCCTCACCCGCACCAAAGTTGGGTTTGAACACAACTATGAGTCCAGCAATCAAGAGCAGCACAATAACCGCTGGACGCAGAATTTCCTTATTGATGGAACTAGCTATGAGCGCACCAATGGCAGAAAACCCAAGGGCTATGGGTACATAAATGAGATCTTTTCGCCTGAAACCGAGCTTTTTATTGAGAGTAAAGGCCGCCGAGGCGGTGCCAAAACAGGCCGCAAATTTATTGCTCGCTAATGCAACTACCGGTTCAAGACCGGGCGCGCCCGCCATAATCAGCGGGATAAGCACTAGTCCCCCGCCGCCAATGACGGCATCAATCCACCCAGCACAGAGTGCGCCAATAAGAATGATGGCCCAACCGGTCGGGGAAATACTTGCTAGTGCATCCATAGGATTATGATACGCGATTAGCTGGTCACAATATGCAAGGATATCTCTGTTTTACCGACTTGTATCCAAAACTAATATTTGCCGATCGAGTAGCACCTCTGCTACTGTGAGTGCAGCCTGTGAACATCATAGGAACTTTG
>JAUMUB010000052.1 GCA_030530905.1 Bifidobacteriaceae bacterium
CAAAAGATAACTTTACAACAAACCACCCCACAACACAAGTAGGGCGTGTCGCAAACTACACAATTAGTTATTAAAACGCAATATTCTGCAATTTAGTAACAAAATTAACTTCATAAACATGCTCGTATTTAAAAATGTTTATAAACATATATGCTGTGTGCAAGCACAAGAAACATAATACCAGTGCATTATTACTTTTCTTATTAAATACTTTTAGAATTTCAACTAGAAACTTTTCAATATACAAATATGCTTATGGAATACAACACACTCACAGTTTTTTTCCAGAAGTTACTCAGCAAACTATAGAATATTATTTTAGAATTTTAATGTTTCATATCTTGCACTTCTCAAAAGAGGCTTGTAAAGAAAGATTTGACAAGAATTGGAGTATTACTACATGTTTACACTGCAAAATGCATGGAATGCACTTAAACGTCATAAAGGACATACAGTTAGTATTTGCATTCTCACTTTTCTTATTACTACAGGTGCACTCACCACAAGCATTTACAGTAATACTCTTAATTCTGACATCCAAACACAATATAATGCTTTGCAACCTGTTGCTCAAATTATTCCCAATGCTTCTCTATCGAAGAAGTATAATGGCGAAGATTCTACATGGACAAAAAATTATTTAACTTGGGACACATACACAAATTATGCACAAGCACTCCAAAGTGCTGGAATGCAAATTCAGTTCACCATTAACGAATCCATACCAGTTCGTAGCACAGATTCATTTACTTCTATTTCAGATACAAAGGAAGATCAAGATAAAACTGGTGGCGACTTTACACTCATAGGTCTATACACAAAAGTTGCACAAGATAATAATTCTTTAGGCGATATCAGTATTGTCAGCGGAAAAGACTTAGACTACGAAAGCACCAATACCAATACAACAGATGCACTTATTTCACAAGAAGTTGCTGAGAAAAATAATCTTAAAGTTGGTAGTAAATTCACAGTTGCAAATCCAACAGATGCAAATAAAACATACACTTTCACTGTACGGGGTATCTACAAATATACTTCTCAATCAACTGCAACAACCACATCAAAACTTTCAAAAGATAATCGCGAAAATGCTATATATATAACTTATACAGCATTTAGTGGCAATAATTTAGACCCACAATCCTCTGAAAGCATAAGCGGCTGGTCAGTACCAAATCTTAACATCCAATTCATTCTTTCTTCCCCAAGCGATTACACTACATTCCAAAGCACACTTGCCTCAAAAATCGCTAAAGGATACACCATTCAAACGCCAACATTTAGTGCTTTTGAAGAACAAGTCAAGGGTGAAAAACAACTTGCAAATAATTTAGCTTACAGCTATTATACAATTCTCGTTATCGGCTTTATCTTCAGTATCGCTTTACTGCTACGCAATTGGAATAAGCGTATTTATGAAATCGGCAATGCAATAACCGTGGGTTTGAATAAATCTCGTATAAGCTGGCAGTTTACAGTAGAAGTATTATTCCAAACAATACTAGGGTTTATTGCAGGCATTCTTACGACTGCATTCGTTATTTTGCCATCTCCGCTAAGCATTAACATACATTCTGCACTCAGTAATGCAAGTATAAACAGCAGTATTATTCCATCGATTTTCACAATTCTATTCATTTATATACTGGTACTTATTTTGGCTCAATGCCACATAACACGTTTAGTTCCTTTCAAAGTGTTCTCCCCAGAATCAAAAGATAAAAGTGAAAACTCTGATTCTCAGACAAGTAAGTAACTCATCACACACTGCATAATACGTAAGGAAAATCATGAAAAACGAAAACGAATACGATAATACTTCAACACCAGCTGATTCTGAGCAAACATACGAAGATATCACCTTCACATTTGAAGATGAAACAGACACAATTGAACCCACCATCCATGAGGACGATGAAGTAGAAGAAGTGGATACACTAGAAGAAAATAAAAAAATGCTTTCTGAAGTGTTAAGCAAAAAATCTGCTTTAGACTCTCAAGAAACAGATGATCAAGAAGTTCCAGAAAGCGCTGTTGAGAATTCTTCCGACTCACTATTATCAACTGTGGATAAGAATCTTAACTCAAATAATTCTGAGGATATTATATTACGCGCAAATCCAACCCTAGGATTTAATGACGTATCCTATGCACGCAACAAAAAAGAAGAACCAATTATTAACAATTTTTCTGCTAAGTTCTATACTGGAAGAACATACGCCATCAAAGCAGATAATTCCGCACAAGTTGCTGCATTATTAGGAGTAACTATTTGTTTTACGCTCCCACAAAACGGCTCAATCACTATTAAAGGCACTAACATTGCTTCTTTAGATCATGCAAAAACTCGATTAAACCGTTTAGGAATAATTCCACAAAAGTTCGCTTTACGCCCTGATTTAACAGCAGTTGAAAATCTAACCTACGTAATGTCTGCCTCAAATCGTAATTTCTTACGTCCAATAAAAGATATTGCTTTAGCCTTACTTGAACAGTGTGGATATAATGGCGGAAGTAAAATCATAAGTGATGTTGCACCAGTTGAGCAGCGTATTGCCTCAATTGCTCGTGCTATAGCTTGCGAACCAGAAATTATTATTGCAGATGATCCTTTACGAGATCTCAACAATGAAGATGCGAATCGAGTATCCGATTTATTAAACAATCTTGCAAAAAACACATGGCCACAACGTGTTGAATATGCAAACCATAAACATTGCATTATCATTTTAACTCAAAACGATTCATACACGGGCATATGCGATGAAACCTTAACATTATAAAACTCTATACAAAACAACTTTCAAAGCTTGCTTTACAATAAATCCTCAGGTATAAACAGTGTCTGAGGATTTCTCGCATCTAAAACAAATTACTATTTTCTTAACAGTATAATTACAATACTTTATTCTTCCATGCTCATATGGAATTGTCTTGCCAAAACAGCAACGTTAATCTCACCATACTGTCGAACTAAATCTAGCCAACGCTGTTTATTATCCTCACCAAATTTCGAAGCCTTTCGCGCATATGCCTCTTTAGTTAAAAAGCGCGGAGGAATCGACTTACTATTATATTTATCCGCCACCATAACTACTTCTTGTTCTAACGTAGTTGGAGCATAATCATCAACTGGTAACGGCAAATTCTGTGATATGACCTGCTTTTGGGTTAAACCAACCCCCGTATGATTACGCGCAAATAAAGCAACACGTTCTTCAACGTGATTCTCGCGTAAAAATTTATACCCTAATAATCCATGTTGAATATATCGTGGACCGTCAAACTGCAATGGCTCTCCATCGCAACCATCATGCAGTAAAACCTGATAAGTGCCAATATCATGCAACAAAGCACCAACAACCGCCAAATTCTCATCAAGAAGGCGTGAAGGTCTCATTCCACCGCAAATACCATCATAAGCAACCTGAGTACCCATAAATAATGCGTTCTGCTGTCTTACTATCAATCGTGTTATTAAGGCAATTGCATTGCAATGCGCATACACTAGTTCAAAAGCAGCCTCAGAAGGTGCAGCATGTTTATGTAATACAACAGCTTGTTCAACAGTAGGGAAAAAATCATTCTCACTCATTTAAATAATTATATATTGTGGACACAATCAGCAAGTCAAACAGATCCAAATAGTCGAATAAAAACTTATATAATTTTAAACATTATTTCCACAGAATACTGCGCCAAATAAAATATTAAAAACCTATAAATAGAACTACTAAAATACTCGAGTCGAAAACTCGCCCGTATGGCTGTTTACTACCACAATTTCATTATTCTGCATCGTGTGCCAATCATGCTGATCAAACCCAGAGCTTGCCACAACGAACGTACCCTGCTCCTCATCTGACTTATAGCGCATAAGACGATAATCATGAGCATGTTCACCAAAACCATGCTCATTATAAATCTCAATAATGCGTTCAGGAGTCTCGACTCGACCAGCCGCATTAACAACGATTAGCGTATCATCATTCTGCAATACGCAGTTATAGCTTGAAAGTGGGCAGTAGTTTCGAAGCTGGCGAATTGCCTGAATCACAGCCTCATCAAGCGAATAGCCAAAGCCGTAATATTCTAAAATATATGAAAAATATAACGCAGAATCAGTGTAACCATTGATTGAAGAGAAAATTTTCTCATCATACCAAACATTATTTTGGCGAATAATATTCACACCCTCATGATTAGAAATATCCCCATTATGAATAAAACTAATACCATGCGAATAAAATGGCTGCTGATTTTCCATAATAAGAGGTAACTGCGAGCTTGCAAGACGAAGATGCCATAAAGATCCACGTGCAGCCTGATGCGCAAAAGAATCAAAATTAGAATCACGATATGCGGCAAGCGTACTTTTATACAATTTCGAACCAGACCTTGAAGCCTGACTATCTGCAAGCGTTGCCTTATCCTCAAACCCAAGTTGCGAAATACCCCAACCGTCGTTATGAATACGACTCATCTCGCGAAATGCAGACACTTGAGTCTGACCAATAACATCGATCAGACTCTTATTTTCTTGAGTACTTACGTAACCTAATAATCTGCACATAATTTATATACATTAATACACAAATATAAGGACTGGCTGTGCTGGTTATAAAAAGTTATTATGACACATCATTATTATCAATAATCTTATTGAATTATAAATTACAAAAAAACGTTACAATACCTTGTATGTATTACTTTTAACAAAGAATGGCGTGTAACTATATTTATAAATATAGTTACACGCCATTCTTATCGCATACACATAGCTTATATTTAAGCTATTTCTTACTATTTCCCTTCTCCATTTTCTCAGCCATTAAATGTGCTGCCTTTGGAGCAGTTGAAGCACGTTGAGAAACAACTTGAATACGCTTCAAACGAGGAGGCTGTTGTGTTGAGATAAATAATGGCTGAACCTCAACCAGAGGGTTGAAAGGTGCAAGACCAAACCACTTCACAGGAGAGCCTGCGAATCGGCGAATCACATATTTCATTTGCAAGAATAACGCTTCGCGTGCAGAAATCTTCGACTCAGGCATCAAAGCCTTGTGAATAAGCACATATCGAATTGGGCCAATTTCTGGATCCGCATCAACCTTAGGATATACAGACTTCTGCTTAGGCAATTCACCAGTTTCCGACAAGTCATGCATGATCTGATGCAAATATGCTGGGATAGACTGCGAAACCTTAAAGCCAAGACGAATACGAACACGGAAAATATGATCCGTTCCGAAATTCTCTACCGAATATTCGCGAGTAAATGGTTCGTCAGTTGTTTGCACAGACACCGCCCACCATGCACGAGCACGTTTTGGATGATCAGCAAAAATTGAGAAGAAAATATCCGTATCTAAACGTTTCATGTCACTATCAGAAGTTAAATACACAATATTATCTGCAAAATATGGGATACGGAAATCTTCGTGCAAAGTACCAATTGCAGGCAAGAAATCTTTTGGTTCCATATGACGGCGTTGTGAACGTTCAATACGCGTACCAGCCTTCCAAGTCACCATAATCAGCAAAATTGCAATGGTGAGCAACATGGTGAACCAACCACCATGTAAGAACTTTGCCATAGAAGCAATAAAGAACATAATCTGAATTGCCAAGAATACAATAGTGAAGATAACCGCAAAAACTTTACTCTTCTTATACCATAAGTACACTGCCAACAAAATTGTTGTGGTAATCATCGTAATTGTAAGAGCTAAGCCATACGCAGCTGAAATATGTTCTGAATCTTGGAATATTAACAACACCGCCAGCGTTGAAACACAAAGCACAGTATTCACTGCAGGAATATACAACTGGCCACGAGTACGTGCTGGATAATGTACTTGCAAATGAGGCATCCAATTCAAGCCTGTTGCTTCAGAAACCATAGTGAATGCGCCAGTAATCAAAGCTTGTGATGCAATAATACCTGCCGTAACAGAGAGAATAACAGCAACATAACGCACATTCATACCCATCATTTGGAAGAATGGGTTCAAGCTATTAATTTCCAACATTTCTTTATTGTCAAGATTCTTCAACACCCATGCGCCCTGACCAAAATAGTTAAGCATCAAAGCAACCTTGATGAAAGGCCAAGTGAAATAAATATTACCGCGACCAACATGACCCATGTCAGAATACAATGCTTCAGCACCTGTAGTCGCAAGGAATACAGTACCCATTACTGCAATACCAGCAGTGTTATGTGAGCTTACTAAGAATTGTAAGCCATACATAGGGTTTAATGCCTCAAACACATCCCAGTTGCCGCTTAAACTAATCACACCAGTTACCGCAAGAAAAGCGAACCAGATCATAACAACCAGGCCAAAAACTCGACCAATTCGTTCAGTACCACGAGATTGCACCGAGAACAGAACAACAATGATGACAATAGTTATCATCATTGATAAATTCTCGTTACTCTCAAATGCAGGCTGCATTATTGGAATAGTTTTCAAACCTTCAACTGCGGAAGAAATAGAAACAGCCGGAGTAAGCACAGAATCTGCTAGAAATGCTGCACCACCGAGCATTGCAGGAATCGCCAACCATGCACCATATCTACGAATCAGAGAATAAAGCGCGAAAATGCCACCTTCGCCATTATTATCAATGCGCATGGCGATAAACACATATTTCACAGTAGTGATGAGTGTTACTGACCAGAAAAGTAGTGATAACATGCCAAGCACTGCCACGCGATCAGTATTCTTTAAGCCACCTTGGCCAGCAAGGAATGTTTGAACGGTGTACAACGGAGAAGTACCGATATCACCATAAACTACGCCAAGCGCAACAATAGCCATAGTCAATGAGATTTTATCTGGACTTGACTGAATTTTGGCAATAAGTCTGCCAATAGGACCACGCTTATGTGACTGCGCAATCTTAGCAGCCTCGCGATCCTGAACTTCCTGTTGTTTCGCAAGCTCCTCTCGCTCTTCGCGAGTGTAAGCTTTACGAGAAACCTTTGGAGCTTTGGTAAACTTATCGGCTATTAATAATGGTTTTTCTGTAGTTTTGTTAGCCGACTGCGCTTTCTTATTTTGTTTGCGCTGTCTCATCGACCAACCCCTCTCTCTACTATTCTGTATTGCAACACAATACAGCTTGTAAAAAACAAATGTTTAATACCTTTTATTCTCCGTATTTTAATTATACAAATAGAAAAGTTAAGAACTTAGTAGGGACATTTCCTTGTTAATACGCTATTTTTATTATATAAATTTGAAATAATATATCTGAAAAAAGTAA
>JAUMUB010000053.1 GCA_030530905.1 Bifidobacteriaceae bacterium
CTTAATAAATAATTACTAATGGTTCTTTTACTGTTAAGATAATAATCACACCAGTAATAAAGAAATCAGCAGTATAGTGCAAAAACTCTAAAGGTGTGCCATGAGGTAATAAATACAGGAATGCTGCTGCAACACCGATTCCAAATGACATACAACCATCTATAAAAGTACTATTCGATTCCGCATTAAGCATAGTACTTGAATTATGTATTTTTCGATTCTCACGATTGTAATACCAAAATAATACTGCACATTGCAAGCTGGTAAAAATCTCATAAAGAATAACAATACCCATATGAGTTGTTTCACCAATGCCAAGCGCGAAATAATCATAAGCAACGCGCGTTACATCGATTAACGAGAACATGAGTAAGGACAAGGTTAAAATTGCTTTACAAATTGCATATAACGGCTCAAGCGCGAAGAAACCGTTAGGAAAACGTTCAGTGACTTTTACAGTTTTCTTTGATACTAAAGCGGCAATAAACCCAGATAAAACTGAAATAGCAGTAAACGCCATATCCAAAAACATCGCTTGCAAGCCAGTCATAAAATACACAACTAAACCAACAAACGCAGATATACAATTCACACTTATACCTAGAATAAGAGCCTTATGCTCCACACGTTTAATCTGCATATAAACCTTTCATATCGCAAAATGGCGGTATGGTCGTAAAATGGACATTCTTGTCACATTAAAATAATTGTTATGAAATAATTTTACCTATTTTTTGCTAATAAATCTCAAAAATATCATGTTTTTAACAAAATCTACTAAAGGCTAAACCATGTAGTAAAGTTATGTTTATTATGGCAGCATTTAGTTCACTAACAGATAAGTTTTCAAATGCATTTAAGCATTTGAAGAGTAAGGGTAAGCTTTCACAAGCAGATATTGATGGTACCATTCGCGAAATTCGTCGTGCTTTACTTGATGCAGACGTCTCACTAGAAGTAGTACGAAACTTTACAGCTAAAATTCGTGAGCGTGCATTAGGTGAAGAAGTATCACGTGCATTAAACCCTGCTCAGCAAGTCGTTAAAATCGTCAATGAAGAATTAACAGATATTCTTGGCCAAGGGGTTGATCGTCCTCTTAACTTTGCTAAGAATCCCCCAACTGTTATCATGCTTGCAGGTTTACAAGGTGCAGGTAAAACAACGTTAGCCGGTAAACTTGGCTACTGGTTGAAAGAATCAGGTCATACCCCATTATTAGTTGCGGCAGATTTACAGCGACCAAATGCTGTAACACAGTTGCAAGTTGTGGGTGAACGTGCAGGCGTTCCAGTATACGCACCTGAAAAGGGCGTGCAAACAAGTGGCGAGCAGGTCACATCACCTGAACTTATCACTGGAGATCCAATTAAAGTCGCAAGAGATTCAATCGCACTTGCACAGCAAAAACTTTATGACACTGTGATTATTGATACCGCAGGTCGTTTAGGTGTTGACGAGAATTTAATGCAGCAAGCACGTGATATTCGCGATGCTGTAAACCCTGACGAAATCTTATTCGTTATTGACGCGATGATTGGTCAGGATGCTGTACAAACTGCCCGTGCATTCGATGAGGGTGTCAATTTTACTGGCGTAGTACTTTCAAAGCTTGATGGTGATGCTCGTGGTGGCGCTGCCCTATCTGTTGCAAGTGTCACCGGTAAACCAATTTTATTTGCCTCAAATGGTGAGGGGCTTAAAGACTTTGAAGTATTCCATCCAGATCGAATGGCTTCCCGTATTCTCGATATGGGCGATATTCTCACCCTTATTGAACAAGCTCAAAAGCAGTTTGACGAAGAGGAAGCTCGTGCTGCTGCAGAAAAAATGTCTGAAGGCACTTTTGGTCTTGATGACTTCTTAAGCCAACTTCAGCAGGTTCGCAAACTCGGTTCTATGAAGAGCTTATTGGGCATGATTCCAGGCATGGCTCAACATCGTCAACAGCTTGAACAATTCGACGAAAAAGAAGTTGATAGAACAGAAGCTATTATTCGTTCTATGACTCCTGAAGAACGTCGTAATCCAAAAATTATTGATGGATCACGTCGCGCTCGTATCGCCTACGGTTCTGGCACTACTGTTTCTGCTGTGAATGGTTTATTACAACGCTTCGAGCAGGCCGCAAAGATGATGAAGCGTATGAGTAATAATGCAGGTTTTGGCGGCATCCCTGGTCTTGGTGGCGGCACAAGTAATTCACCACGTAAGAATAAGAAGAATAAAAAGAAGGATAAGAATAAAGGCCGTTCTGGTAATCCTATGAAGCGCGAAGCAGAAGAAAAAGCATTGCGTGAAAAGCTAAAAGGCAAATCTTCTGGCTCTGCTTTCCAAAAGCAAAAGCCTGCAATTCCTGAAGAATTACAAGGTCTTATGGGTGATGGAGCAAACCTACCACCAAATCTTGGTGGCGGTTTATCTGGATTACTTGGATAACAATAAAACATTCATAAAGGCTGGGTTATCACAAACTCAGCCTTTTTTGTTAACAACTTTTATATCGTTATTACATTTTACGTGTCATGTACAATAACAACATACTTCAGCTAGATCATGTATATTACATTTATCACATGTAATAGAACACCAATAAATTAATTTTTTAAGAAACTCTTTTGCCGATAGGTGCTAATAAACTTCATATATATTAAGCTTTTATATGGCATATCATCAAAAGATACGCTACAAATATCAAATAATATTTTGCAAAAATAAGGAGAAAAATGACAAACATAATTTTCTCCCTGTTAATAGTAATACTAGTTTTATGGCAGGCCACGTATTTTCTTCCTGCAGGAAAAGATAGCATAAAACCTCTCCCTTATGTTATTGCATTACAGCCTTTTATTCCGCTTATATCATGTTTGTTTTGCCTCATCGCAGCACTTTTGCAAGCACAACATTTCATCTTACTAATTTTTATAATATTCACACTTATTTCTCTACTGCAATTTCTGCCGTATTTTATTCATAAAAACACTCAGCACTCGCATACTAATTCCAGTAAAAAATCGCTAAATATTATGTCTCTTAATTGCCGTTACGGCAGAGCAAATGTAGACGATATATTCCATACTATTGAAAATAATCATATAGAAATTTTATGCTTAGTAGAAACAACACCTGAGTTTATAGCAAAATTAGAGCAAGCTGGCATCAGAACTTTGCTACCTTATAAACAATTAGGAGAGCATTCTACAGATGATAACGGTGGCAGTAATGCAATTTTTAGCTCATATGCACCAGTTATCTCAAATGCCAATGCCTTACCAAATTATCCTGCTGCCGCCATTCCTGCTATCACTATTGAAATTCATGATTCTCCATGCTCAATTGCTGCAATTCACACAAAATCGCCTATGCGCAGCTGCGCGCAATGGTCACAAGGCATTATGCAATTACGCAATTTTCATATGGATAATCAGCTGGTTATTATTTGTGGAGATTTTAACGCTTCAATAAATCACCCAAGTTTTCGTTATTTACTCGCATTTTTTAAAGATACTGCAATCAATTTAAAAAAAGGTCCATTATTAACATTCCCTCGCTGGACCCTATTTCCACGCATTGAATTAGATCATGTATTATTTACCGACAGTATTACGCCAGTACATGCAAAAACTGTAACTGTGCGTGATACCGATCATTTAGCAGTAATAGCACAGTTACAGTTCGAAATTATTAAATAACGTGAGCAAGGGCTGCACCAATTGCACCAATAGGGATATTTTGATCAACTAGTCGAATACGCTGATCTATTGCTAATCCTCGCAAAAAATCACTATGTGATGCTCTTGCACGCATTTCATCTTGCATTACTTGTAATAAAAGCTCTCCACTTCGAGAAATTCCTCCTCCTACAAGAATTATATGAGGATCAAATGTTTGCACGATAATCTGTAAAGCATCTCCTACAGCGTGCAAAAACATAGATAAAACTTCTTTTGCTTTTACCTCACCCTTCGCAGCTCGTGTAAGAATATCAGGCATTGGAGGCGTAACCTCCGGCCATAATTTTGCCAATGCCGCGCCAGAACAAACCGTTTCTAAGCATCCTGACTGTCCACAAATGCATGGGAACCCATGCTTATCAACTGGCAGGTGCCCTATTTCACCAACTGCTCCACTCGTCCCCTCATTTAAAATGCCCGCTTGCACCACTCCTGTTGCAAGCCCCGTTCCGAGGTTTAAGAATGCTACAGTTTCTTTCGCATATTCTTTCTTCACTGAAATATATGCCCCGTATGCTGCCGCATTCACATCGTTTTCGACACAAACTCGAGCATCGTAAACTTCACAAATTTTTTCTCGTAATGGTAGCATATCAACATCAAGGTTGACGACTGATTGAACAATTCCCTGTTCATTATCAACTGTTCCAGGTATGCCAATTCCGATACTTGTAGGCTCTTCGCTAAGCATACTAACCACATGTAATATATCTGCAATTACGTTGCCATTTCCAGGCCTTGACAACACTTTATATCGTTTGCTTACATCGCCATTGATATTACAAACCACACCTTCTATTTTTGTACCACCCACGTCGATACCAATATAATTATCTTGTTTCATGTTTCACCTCTCTTTCGCCATATCGATAATTATTGTGATCTCACATTTTAATTTTGCGGAAATATTCTATTGATTCTACGAAGTTGATAACATCATTTTTATTTTTAAATACTGCCGTATTTTCTAGAATCCGATAGCATACGCTTCCTAGCTCTTCGCGAATTGCCGATTGCACCATCTCACGATCAATCTTCAATCCCGCTATCTTTTCTTTTAACTCATTCCAAACTAACTCAAATTCTTCTAATTCTTTTGGTAAGTCCGTTTGCCCTTGTAATAACAATTCTTCTAATTGCGCTAACTGCTGTACTAATCGTCCTGGAAGAATAAATAAACCTTGAGCTTCAATTAAGCCAATAGGCTCTTGTTTAACAGCGTAATATTGTGGATGAGCATGGAAAATACCATCTGGATATTCCTCGCTTACAGCATTATTGCGAAGAATAATATTCATCTCATAACCGCGTTCTGTTACAACAAGACTTGGAGAAACAGACGACTGCTGCTCCCCCTGTAAACTACTGATAATATTAAGCTCAGCATTGTTGTATGATGCCCACGCACTTCGAATTGCTTCGCTTGACTCGATAATATTTTCAGCCGATTGCGAAACAATGCGAATTGCTGTTCCCGGCCAATCCAACACTTCAATAAGCACCGTATTACCTGCACGAACAAGCTCAAAGCTATGTAATGCTTTCGCATGATGCATTGGCATATGTTCACCACCGCCCTGATAATGATCATGTGCTAACACTGAACCGCCAATTCTCGGCAAAGCTGCATTACAACCCAAGAAATAGTTTGGGAAACGCTTCACAAAATCGATTAAATGCACAAAAGTATTTCGATTCACCACCATTGGTGTATGTTTTGAATTCACACAAATACCATGTTGTTCAAAATATCCGTATGGTGAAAACTGCCAAAACCACGATTGTTCACCTAAACGCATTGGAATGGTACGCAACGTAGATTTTAACCTGCCAACAAACCCCTCATTTTCATGACAAATTGTACACTGCGGATATCCTCCTTGCACAGCGTTACCCGTTGCAGCTTTTGCCATATTCTTAAATTCAGGCTTTGAGGTGTTAATTGTTATCACTAAACCATGCGAATCAAACCGAGGATTTGCCAGTAACTGCGCTCTTTTTACATACGTATTTTGTACACATAAATCGTAGAACCAGCGCATTGCTTTTTCTGAACTCTCTTGTTGTTCAAGCTGTTCAAAATGCTTATTTAATACGCTCGGGACTGGAGTAACGCAACCCATAATTCGATCGAATACTACGCCTAACTCGTCTTCTTGTACTAAGCCTGCATCACATAATTCATACACACGGTCTTGAATATTTTCTCCCTGCCACTGCGCTTGCGTAGGCTCATACTCGTTAAACCCTAATAATGCTAGCAGCTCATTTCTCACATAATCCGCGTCTTGTGCGCAAAGTTCTAAATTCTTAATTGCGTAATCAACACACACATCTATGCATTTTGACGCCAATACATTATCCGCCATCATGCACCCCCGTGTGGCAATTGCGATGCACCTGGGTCTTTTGTCATGAATTGTTCACGTAAGCCAGCAATAATATCGCTTGTTTGCTGCACATATTGTTCCATCTCTTCTACAAGGCGTATTTGTGTACGTGCTCTAACAAGATTATGCTCCGGATATTTTGTAGCAAAATACACGTTACCTTGTAAATAGTCTGCAAGAAAACGCATACCGCATTCCATGGTCATCATCTTTGAGCCTAAAGGTAATAGTTCTAGCTCAGTATCAGTGATACTTGCATATACTTTACTAACAAAACCAACAGCAAATGCCTCAAATAACTCTGTGCTGAAATGAACTATATCAATATTAGGCTCATCTTCTAACGCTGTTGAAGCTCCAAATCGGATTGAATCTCCAAAATCGTATAGCATCGACCCCGGCATAACCGTATCTAAATCTATAATTGCACGCGCTTTATGAGTTTGAGCATCAATAAGAATATTGTTTAATTTTGTATCATTATGCGTAACTCGTAAAGGAATACTACCATCACGTAGACCATCTACAATTTTTGAATATTGAGCTTCACGCTCAAGATAAAAATCTATCTCACGCTTATGATCTTTTACTCGCCCACATACATCTTCTTCTACAGCCTTTTTAAAATCATTAAAACGCTTTGGTGTATTATGAAAATCTGCGATTGTTTCTGTGAGTAAACTAGCATCAAATAACGCTAGGTCATTTTGAAACTCACCAAAAGCCTCTCCTGCCTCCTGAAATACTTCTTTGTTCGGAGACAAATTATAAGAGATAGTATTTTCTATAAACGCATACATACGATAAGGTTTATCATCTACTACACAGTATGATGAATCCTGCTTCGTTGGAATAATTTCGAGCGTTTCTTTATGTTGCTTACGAAGAAATTCAGTAACTAATTCAATATTACGCATCAACTTTGCAGTATTTGGGAATATTGTAGTGTTCATTTGCTGCATAATATAGCGGTGTTCACTAGTCAACACAAGATATGTTGTATTAATATGCCCATCGCCGTACGGTTCTACACTTAATACGTCACCATGAATTTTAAAAAGCTTTGCAACATCAATAAGCTGTAGTGTGCTTTGCATATTAAACCTCTTCTCAGAGATAT
>JAUMUB010000054.1 GCA_030530905.1 Bifidobacteriaceae bacterium
CACTAAAAATATTTTATAGTATAAACTATTTTTAGTATATATAAATAAGGCGGTGATTATGACATATTATGATGAAATGGCATATAAATTTGAAGATATACGCCAATATTATCGAAAAATGTTTCTTGAGCATATAGAGCAATCTAATCGAGGTGAATTTCAAGTTTTATATATATTACGTAATGAGATAGCAAATGTGCCATCTGAGATTGCAAAAATAACAAAAATAACTCCTGGAAGAGTCTCGGCAATTCTTGCTTCCCTTGAAAAGAAGGGTTATATCACACGAACTACAAATCCAAAGAATAGAAGACAAGTTTTTGTGACATTAAGCGAAGAAGGTCGAAAGTTCGCCCAGAAACATAGTGATGAGGCGCATGAGTGTATGCGATGGACATTTGAAAAAATGGGTAAGCAAGCATCAGCAGATTTTTTAGTAAACCTTGAAGCTTTTTTGACAATATGCATTACAAGGCTAAATAGCGACGAATTACCAGATGATCAAATGCTAAAAGAAGTACTGAAAGAACGCGGTATACCATTTAGCATTGCTCAACAATAAATGAGACGAAGTAATCCTTAAAAATATAAAACGAAAAAAAGATAGAAGTTATTTATGTTAAAAATATTACGATATATGCGAGCAAAAGAATGGCTCGAATTATTAGGTGCTTTAATTTTTATAGTCGCCGATGTGTATTTGGAATTGAAGCTTCCAGACTATATGTCTGATATTACTAAACTTGTTGAAACTCCAAATAGTAGTATGCATGATGTTTGGGTTGCTGGTGGAAAAATGATGGTAATGGCTTGCGCAGCAATGATTTGCGTAGTAATCGCAGGATTTTTCACAGCATACGCCGCAGCATCTTTCACGCAGTACATACGAAGTGAACAGTTTAAAAAAGTTGAGTCATTCGGTTTAACAGAAATCAACCATTTCTCAACATCAAGCCTTATCACCCGCTCAACTAACGATGTGACACAAGTGCAAATGTTTATCACCATGGGTGTGACCATGCTTGTTAAATCGCCGATTATGGCAGTATGGGCAATCTGCAAAATTGCGGGTAAGGGAATGGAATGGACTGTAGCAACAAGTATTTCTGTAATCTTCTTACTTATCTGCATTAGTGTTCTTATGTATCTTGTACTACCAAAGTTTAAGAGTATGCAAACTTTAACTGATAATATTAATCGCGTAGCACGCGAACAGTTAACAGGCTTGCGAGTAGTACGCGCATATAATGCAGAAGATTATCAGCAAAAGAAGTTTGATGTAGCTAATGATGATTTAACAAGCACGCAATTATTTACCAACCGTGCTATGGCAGTTATGATGCCTGTAATGTCAACAACAATGAACGGCTTAACACTAGCAGTATATTGGATTGGCGCATACCTTATTAATAGCGCAAACCTAGCAGATAAGCTCACGTTATTCTCCAATATGATTATCTTCTCAAGCTACGCTACTCAGGTAATTATGTCCTTCTTGCTTTTAAGTATTGTATTCGTGTTGTGGCCTCGTGCAGATGTTTCCGCAAAGCGAATTTTAGAAGTACTTAATACAAAGATCTCTATTAAGAATGGCACTAAGACTCAAGGCCTTAAAGATTCAAACAATGAGCTTATTAAAGGTGAAGTCGAATTTAAAAATATGAGCTTCGCATATCCAGATTCACGCAAGCCAATTTTGGAGAATATCAGCTTTACCGCAAAGCAAGGGGAAACTGTAGCGTTCATTGGCGCAACAGGTAGTAGCAAAACTTCTCTTATCAACTTAGTTCCACGATTCTATGATGTGACTGAGGGTAGCGTGCTAGTAGACGGCGTAGATGTGAAAGAATATGATGAACAAGCATTACGCAAGAAGATTGGGTATGTGTCTCAACGCTCCACACTTTTTAAAGGAACAATCGCTTCGAATATTGCGTTCGGAGCAGATGTTAATAATGCAGATGGCAGCGATAATTCAGCTGAGCTTACCAGCACACAAATGCAGTCAATAGAGCAGGCAGGAAAGGTTGCTCAAGCAGATCCATTTATACAAGAATTAGATAAATGCTATGACTCTGACGTAGCTCAAGGCGGTAGCAATTATTCAGGTGGTCAAAAGCAGCGTATTTCCATTGCTCGTGCAGTTTGGCGCAATCCAGAAATATTGATTTTCGACGACTCTTTCTCAGCGCTCGATTACAAAACAGATCATGAGGTTCGTCAAGCATTAGCTCAATACGCGCAAGAGTCCACTAAGTTAATTGTGGCTCAACGTGTTGGAACAATCATGCAAGCAGATCGCATAATCGTGCTAGACCACGGTCATATTGTGGGTCAAGGAACACACAAAGAATTATTAGAAAACTGCAAGATTTATAAGGAAATTGCAGAAAGTCAGCTAAGCGAACAAGAATTAGCTCATTAAAAGCGTGTGTAAAGAGGTATAAGAAATGGCAGATACAAAAAAGCGAGTATCAAGATCTCAAGGAAGCATGGGTGGTCCAATTGCAGCTGGTGTGGTAGACAGACCAGAGAATTTTGGAAAAACCATTGGAAAACTCGTGCGCTATTGTAAACCATGGAAATGGGCAATCGCAATAGCAATTGTATTGGGAGTAGTAGGAACAGTATGCCAGGTAGTCGGTCCGAACAAGTTAAAAGATATGACCACCGAAATTGGAAAAGGTATGCCAGCTTTAGTGAATGGCAAACTTGTTGTAGGAAGCATTGATTTAACTACAGTTGAGCATATGGGCTTTGTGCTAGTTGGCTTATACGCTGCATTTGCAGTATTTAACTATTTGCAAAGCTGGATTTTGGCAACCGTAAGCCAAAGAATTGCGAAAAAACTTCGTGATGACGTGTCAAAGAAAATCAACAAACTACCATTATCATATTTTGATAAAGCGAGTTACGGCGACGTGCTAAGTCGTATCACCAACGATATTGACGCAATTGGTCAAACACTAGGACAAAGCCTCGGCACATTCGCCACATCAGTAATCCTACTGTTCGGCTCAATCATCATGATGTTCTACAACAATGTCATCATGACATTATGGGCATTAGCTGTCAGCATTATCGGTATGACATTCATGGTTTTAATCATGGTTGTATCACAAAAATACTTCATACAACAGCAAGATGCCTTAGGTCAAACAAACGGCCATGTTGAAGAAATGTATTCCGGCCACATGATTGTGAAAGCATACGGCGCAGAAGAGCAGTCAATTAAACAGTTTGAAACATATAATCAAAGCCTATTTGAATCTGGTTGGAAGTCGCAATTCCTTTCAAACATCATGATGCCTTGGATGACATTTATCAGTAACTTAGGCTATGTTGCAGTATGTATTTCAGGTGCGGCGCTCGCAATGAATGGTGAGATTGGGTTTGGTGTTATTGTTGCATTCTTAATTTATGTTCGCCTTTATACTCAACCATTAGCGCAACTTGCGCAGGTGTTCCAAAATATGCAGCGTTGTGCTGCAGCTTCAGAACGTGTGTTCACGTTATTAGAAGAGCCAGAGATGACTCAAGACGTGTCCGGCACTTTTGCTCAAAAGCGTATGGAAATCGCGCAAAAAGAGCATAGTTCTGAAGTTGCGCGTTATGAGGAGCTTGGCGACCGTGCTGAGGGAATTGTAGACTTTGATCACGTCGATTTTGGTTATACTCCTGAATCTTTGACGATTAAAGATTTTGACGTTCATATTTCAGCAGGTCAAAAGGTTGCGATTGTCGGCCCTACAGGAGCTGGTAAAACAACAATGGTGAACTTACTTATGCGCTTTTATGAGCTTAATAGTGGTGATATTAAAATCGATGAAGTTCCAACCACTCAAATTCCACGCAGTGAAGTACATAAGCAATTCTCAATGGTGTTGCAAGATACATGGGTATTTAATGGAACTATTAGAGAAAATATCGTGTACTCAACACGTCATGTAAGCGATGAGGAAGTAATGAAAGCATGTGAAGCTGTTGGGTTGCGTCAGTATGTAGAATCTTTGCCTCAAGGCTTAGATACGATTCTTGATGACAATACTTCTTTGTCTGCTGGACAAAAGCAGTTGATTACTATTGCGCGTGCGATGATTCAGGATGCACCAATTCTTATTCTTGATGAGGCAACTTCTTCAGTTGATACTCGTACAGAAGAAGTGATTCAAAAGGCAATGGATAAGCTTATGGTTGGTCGCACAAGCATTGTTATTGCTCACCGTTTATCCACTATTAAGGATGCGGATATGATTCTTGTTATGAATCATGGAGAGATTATTGAGCGTGGTACGCACGAGAGTTTATTACAAGTGCCAGATGGTTTTTATGCAAACTTATACAACAGTCAGTTCGCTTCACTTGTTGCATAAAGTAACAGCATCATATTGAGGAATAATGGGTGGTTTTACATTAAACCACCCATTATTTAATTACGAAGTAAAAAAATCTATATCGTGTTTATTTATACATAGCACACGATTATTTTCGTAAAGTATTGCCACTTGAGGAAAAGTGCTAGGAAAGTTCATGTGAAAATCAGTGTCTGTATGCTTGTTATGTTGTTTGTAATATTTCATATAATCTAAATATTCATTCACTATTTGATGTGCATCGTCTACAAAAAGCGCGGTACTTAAACCGTCAGCAAACATTGTGGCATATGTATTCTCCTCATTTATATATACCCAAGTCGCAGCAGTTTGTTTGCTTGGTAATCCGTCAATAGCATTGAGAATATGATGAACTTTTTGGCCAGAAGCTAGCTGCCAATGACGTCTACTAGGCGCAGACGCGCAAATCGCTCCCGACTTTATAGCAATTTGACCGATAGCATTATCAGTATTATTCGGGTCTTCTAAGCCGATAATAATTGGTTCAGGGGTATGACATCGGATGTCACCGCCGGCATTAATAAGTAAAGAATTAATGCCATGCTGGTTATGAAGAGTATGAAAAAGTATATCTACTAGCAAACCTTTACCACATGCACCAAAATCAAGCTGAACATTCTGCGTTGTGCGCAATATTGTGCGATTGCGAGTAATAATAGGATTTTCGGTGCTGTAGTTTGCGGTATAAATATTTAAATCATTTGCTGTGTTTTTTTCGTTAAGTGTTTGCATATTGGTGTCAGAAGGTAGGTGATTCCATTGTGTTCTACCATGTATCGCACCTAATGAGTTTTCGTCGGCGTCTAAGGTGAAACGAAGCGTAGCATCGTAGCCAATATGAGATAAGTCTTCGCCTATACAAGGATCAATTGCGCCATGAGTAATAGAAAAGAGCATATCGTAATTTTCAAACAATGGTTCGCAATACTGGGGAAAAGTAAATGAGCCACCTTGATTTGCTCGTGAAATTTGTGAAACAATTGAATTTTCAAGGAATCGAGATAAATTATTCTCAAATTGAGTAATAGTTTGAGCACAATAATCGTAAGTGTCTTTGTCCAAGGATTGAGAAGACTGAATAATAATTCCTGTTCCTAAAGCCTTGGGAAAAATTGTGGTAAAAGGTAAAAGTTTAGTCACATTTTCGCACATAATATTAATAATAATAACGGTTATTGCTAACAATGTTGTCTGAGAAAAAAATATATAGCTAGTATAAATTTCAAAGAAAAATGTAACTTTTTTTGTGAAAAGTATTCCTTTTTTGTGTTTTTATTTTTACACTTATGTTTACCGAGTCCAAAATTTACACGATATGGAGAAGATTTCGTGATGAAGAAATGCTATGCCATGATACTTATGGCAGTTATGGCATGTGCCACAATAATTGGCCTATCCACTTCTGCACAAGCAGCGCAGGTAAACTATACAAGTTGGACTGCGGTAAGCCAAGCAATAATTGATCAGTTGCAAGACGGTAAACAAGAGTATGAATCCGGCAATACTGCTGGAGCTACTTCTGATTTCATGTCAGCTTATAACACTGTGTACGTGGGAGCAAATTTCTCTACTGTAGTTCAACAAACGATTAGTAGCGAAACATTCACTTCACAACAGCAACAGTTCCAGAACATTCAAAATTATTCCTACACAACAGGAAATAATGTTGAGATTGATGCTGCAATAAGTGTATTAAGTCAAGACCTAACAACAACCGCTGAGCAGCTCGATGCGAATACTGAGTTAAAGAATCCGAGTGAGTATGCGAAAGATCTTGAGAAGCAGATTCAAGAAGAACGCAAAAAACTCGATGCCGCTAAATCAAAAAAAGAGGGCAGAGGGTCAAGAACATGGACTCAAATCGCTGAGCAAATGAACGAAATCTTGGATAATGCGTATAAAGCATACCAGGGTGGTCATGTTTCACACGGCGTAGAGTTAGTGAACGAAGCATATTACCAGTATTACGAAAAGCTTGGTTTTGAGAAAAATGTGATGAATGCGATTAGCGGAAATCGTGTATCTCAAGTTGAATATACCTTTAAACTCTCTCGTCAGAGTATTTCTAACAAGAAACCAGCAAGTGAAGTAAAAAACTACATCACATCGTTAAAAGCTATGCTTTTAGAAGATGCGAAAACACTTGATGGCTCAACTGGAAATGTAAATCCTGTAACACAGTTTGTGACAAGCTCATTTGGACAAGCATTTCTTATTCTTTTACGAGAGGGCTTAGAGGCGATTCTTGTTGTAGCAGCAATAATCGCGTATTTAGTTAAATCTGGAAACAAGAAGTTTATTAGATACATTTATCTAGGATTAGTTGCTGGCCTTGTGGGCAGTGGTATTATCGCTATTATTTTCATGATGTTGTTTAATGGAAATGGCCCTGAACAAGAAATTATGGAGGGTGTAGTCGCGTTAATTGCAATGGTTATGCTCTTATATACAAGTAATTGGATGCTCTCTCGTTCTTCAACTCAAGCTTGGGATGAATATATTAAGAAGGAAACTGCAATTGCAGTATCACGTGGAAGTGTGATCTCTCTTGCATTATTAAGCTTCCTAGCGGTATTTAGAGAAGGTGCGGAAACCGTCATGTTCTATCAGGCGATTTTCTCCATGACTTCAGGAAGTACTACAGGAATTTGGGCAGGCTTTGTGTCTGCTTCAATTTCCTTAATAAT
>JAUMUB010000055.1 GCA_030530905.1 Bifidobacteriaceae bacterium
CATACTATTTTCCGTACATTAAACGATGCTCGTGGCTGGGCAAGAGCGGGTGCTGTATTTGAATATGGTACGTCAGATTGCTCATTTACTATGATTCTTTCTGAATCGCAGTATATGACTCAATTTTCTAATATGTGTTCAGAATCGTATAGCTGTCGTGTTGGTGACGATGTGATTATCAATGTTGACCGTTGGCGTAATGCAACACCATCATGGCATGAGCAAAATGGTACTCTTGCAAGCTACCGTCAGCTCGTGATAAATCATGAGGTCGGTCATCGCCTCGGACACTTAGATAACGAGCCGTCTTGCGCTGGAGCAGGGCAGCCTGCGTCGTTAATGCAACAACAGTCTATGGGTTTACGAGGTTGCAAGATTAATCCTTGGCCGTTAGAAGAAGAATTGTGGATTCAGTAGGCGGTTTGTTGTGACAGGTAGATTTGCTCCCTCACCGACTGGGCGGATGCATCTTGGAAATGTGTATGCAATGCTTGCCGCATGGCTGCAATCGCGTCACAGTCAACAGTCGATTGTGTTGCGTATTGAAGATATTGATACTCCACGTGTAAAACCACATGCTGTGGAGTGGATTTGTGAGGATTTACAGTGGCTCGGTTTGAACTGGAATGGTGATATTACTTTTCAAAGCCAACGAACAGCATTGTATGAACTGGCCTTACAAGTGTTGCAAGAACAAACTGTTGAATGTTTTGCTGATGGTCAGTATGTTGAATTGCCGTTAGTATATCCGTGCTATTGCTCACGCGCTCAGATTCAAGCAAGTGCTCCTCACAGTGAGGACGGGATTCTCAAGTATGCTGGAACTTGTAGAAAATATGCTTATAAGTCGGCTAATATGCACAATAATTGCGAGCATGTGCAAAGAGATATAATGTCAAAGCGTCATTCATGGCGTATTGTGGCTCCCGATAAAGTGTTAAGCTTTCAAGACGAAATTTTTGGTTTGCAAACTTTTAATCTTTATAAAGATATTGGTGACACAGTTATATGCCGTTCTGATGGCTTGTTCTCCTATCAGCTGGTGGTTGTGGTGGATGATTTACTTATGGGTGTAGATAATATTGTTCGCGGTCGAGACTTACTTCGTTTTACAGCCTTGCAAATTTGGATTCGCAATCGTTTAATACAAGGCCATTTTATTGAGCGTGCTTTTGATAATGGTTATGTTGAAACGTGTAATAGTTCATCACAGCAGGTTACATATGCTCATATTCCTTTATTATGTTCCACGCAAGGGGAACGGTTGGCGAAGCGTAAGCATGATATGGATTTAGGTAAACTTCGTGAATACGGTATTAGTAGAGAAGCTATTGTAGGCTTTTGCGCTTATGCTTTAGGTCTTATACCGTCTTTAGAAACAATATCTGCTCAAGAATTAATATCTTTATATAGTGCCGAAAAAATCGCTAATAATATCGAAGACGTGTATTTGCCCGATAATATTATTGATGTTTTAAAAAATATGTAGGCAATAATTATAAGGTTATATTTCGCAAGACAAATAACTTATTTTGACGTATTAAAAAAGCGTTGTAAATAGTTTGGAGGGCGCATGACAGCATATATGGATCATAAAGATTTAGGCAATGTTGAAATCTCTCAAGAACGACGTGACGAGATTATGCGCAATGTGCATGAAGTTTTTGAACGCATACGCACTGCTTGCGAAAATTCAGGACGAGATCCTCAAACTGTTCAACTTTTAGCTGCCACGAAAACGCGCGATGTCGGCGAAATTCTTGCAGCTGTTGACGCTGGAGTTCGCCTTATTGGAGAGAATAGACCACAAGAAGTATTAGCTAAGGCTGAAATTTTACGTGAACAGTGTAAGAGTAGAAATATTGAATTAGGTGGGGCCGAGCTTCCATTTCATTTAATAGGTCAATTGCAATCAAATAAAATTAGTAAAGTACTGCCTTTTATTAATGCTATTGAATCAGTTGATTCTTTTGAGCTTGCTCAGAAAATTGCTCGCCGAGCTTGCGCTCGTAATATAAATACTGATGTATTGCTTGAAGTGAATGTTTCTGGTGAAGAGAGTAAGTCGGGATGTGTGCCAGCGCAAGCATTGGATATTGCGCAGAAGATTGCTGGTTTAGAGGGTGTACAGCTTTCAGGTTTGATGAGTGTTGGTGCTCATGTGCTAGATAAAACCGTGATAGCACAAGGTTTTCAAAAATTGCGTGAGTTGAGAGATGAGATTCTGAATAGTGGTGTGCAAGGTGTGCAATTCTGTAAGGAATTGAGTATGGGAATGAGCTTTGATTTAGATATCGCAATTGCTCAAGGTTCTACTATTGTTCGTGTCGGCACAGCTATTTTTGGTGAGCGTGATTTTAAGTAATAACTCATAATAAGTGTTAGATGTTGCGTAGGTTTGTGTTTTAACTGTGCAGTTGATGTTGTAGAATGCACGTATGAGAATTGCACGTTTTTCAATTAATAACACTCCTCAGTATGCGTTTGTGCAAACTGATAGTAATGATGGCAAAGATTATTTAGTGGCACTTGACGGTTATCCTTTAGGGTCACGTCCTGTTAGCCCAACTGGCGAACGTTATGCTCTTGATGAAGATGGTATTCGTTTGTTAGCTCCTATTATTCCGTCAAAAGTTTTTGGTTTAGCGAAGAATTATCAGGCACACGCTCGTTCTATGTACGAAAAAGGACAAAGTGTTTCTCCTGATGCTCCAAGTGAGATGGTGATTTTTACAAAACCTAGTACGAGTGTTATTGGTCCTGACGATCCGATTGTGTATCCTTCTTTCTCACATGATATGAATTTTGAACCTGAGCTTGCTGTGGTAATTGGCAAGATAGCTAAAGGTGTTTCTGTTGAGAACGCAATGGACTATGTGCTTGGTTTTACTTGTGTTAATGATGTAACGTTGCGAGATTTGCAGGGTAGTGACCCTATGTGGACTCGTGCTAAAGGCTTTGACACTTCGTGCCCTCTTGGTCCTTGGATTGAAACTGATGTGAATTGGCAGGATGCGAAAATTTCGTTCACGCTTAATGGTGAAGATGTTCCTGAAGCAAGTGGAACTACAGCAAATCTTATTCATGGAATTCCAGAGCAGATTGCTGCTATTTCTAGTTTTACCACATTACTTCCAGGTGATGTTATCTTAACTGGCACTCCGAACGCTTCCGGTACTCTTACTCCAGGTGATGAAGCTATTGTGCATGTTGAGGGCGTTGGTTCTTTACGCAATGTGATTGTTCAGGGCGAATAAGAAGCATAAGAAGAAGCGTTTGCGCTTAAAATTAGCCACTTACGGTTGTAAGTGGCTTTTTCTTTTAACAAGTGTTTTATAAAACTTGTAATTCATGTTAAAAGTATTTTGTGCTTTAAAGTAAAGCTCTAAGCTTGAGTGGTATTCGCTAAAGTTTTTTCATATTTGACGGTTTAATTAGAAGAATTTTTTTCAAATATTTTAAGAATTGGCTTAATTGCAACGAAAATTATTTGCTGAAAAACTTTATTTTAAAACTTGAGTGTGGTATACTCAAGTTTAGGAAATTGAATAAGAGTTGTTGTTAATATGCAGCAATAGAAAGGGCAAATATGAACGAGAATTATACTAATAAAGCTCAAGAAGCCCTTGCACAAGCAGTACAAACAGCTGCGGCAAAGGGTAATGCAACAGTTGAGCCGTATCATGTGTTACAAGCATTATTAGAACAAGAAAACAGTGTAGTGGCAAGCTTAATAAAATCCGCAGGTGCAGCGGTTGAAGCCGTGAAATCACGTGTCGATCAATACGTGCAATCACTGCCAAGCGTTAGTGGATCAACAACTACACAGCCACAAGCAAGTAGACAATTACTAGCAGTATTAAATAACGCTGCTAAAGAAGCAAAGAACATGGGTGATGAGTATGTTTCCACAGAGCATTTATTATTAGCCATGTGCGATAAAGATGCAGGGGATATAGCGCAAGAGCTGCAAAAAAGTGGCATAAATTCACAAGAACTTAGAAAACTTATACCAAGTATTCGAGGAGGAGCAAAAATAACAAGTCCAGAAGCAGAAGAAACATACAAGGCATTAGAGAAGTATTCAACTGATCTAACAGCAATGGCACGTGACGGAAAATTAGATCCAGTTATCGGTCGTGATCAAGAAATTCGCCGTGTAATTCAGATTCTATCGCGTCGAACCAAGAACAACCCTGTGCTTATTGGTGAGCCAGGTGTTGGTAAAACTGCAGTAGTAGAAGGCTTAGCTGAACGAATTATCGCAGGCGATGTGCCATCAAGCTTACAAAATAAGAAACTTATTAGTCTTGATTTAGGGTCAATGGTTGCTGGATCAAAGTATCGTGGCGAGTTTGAAGAGCGTTTAAAAGCAGTACTTCGCGAAATTCGCTCTGCAGAAGGTGAAATTATTACGTTTATTGACGAAATTCACACTGTAGTAGGTGCAGGAGCGGCTGAAGGTTCAATGGATGCAGGCAATATGCTTAAGCCAATGCTTGCACGTGGCGAACTCCGTCTTATTGGGGCAACTACACTTGATGAATATCGAGAAAATATCGAAAAAGACCCAGCTCTAGAACGCCGATTCCAGCAAGTATTTGTGGGGGAGCCAAGTGTTGAAGATACTATTGCAATTCTGCGAGGCTTAAAACAGCGCTATGAAGCTCACCATAAGGTAACTATTGGTGATGATGCACTAGTATCAGCAGCAGTACTTTCAAATCGATATATCTCTGGTAGACAATTACCTGATAAGGCAATCGATCTAGTCGATGAAGCTGCGGCTCACTTACGTATGGAATTAGACTCACAGCCTGAGGAAATTGATGAGTTACAGCGCAAAGTAACACGACTAGAAATGGAAGAAATGCAGTTGAGTAAGGCAGAAGATCCAGCATCAAAGGAACGCCTTGAAAAATTGCAAAAGGATCTTGCAAACGCTCGTGAAAAGCTCACAGGTCTTAAAGCTCGTTGGGATAGTGAAAAAGAGGGGCATAATCGCGTAGGGGACTTGCGTGCGCAACTAGATGATTTACGCGTGAAAGCGGACAAGTTTACGCGAGAAGGGAAGCTTGAGGAAGCGAGCAAAATTCTTTATGGTGAAATGCCTGAGATTCAAAAAGAATTAGCAAAAGCTCAAGAACAATCGCAAGAACAGAAAAATCAGCCTACTCAATCGCAAGAGCCAATGGTGCCAGATCATGTTGATGCAGATTCGATTGCAGAGATTGTGTCTGATTGGACAGGTGTTCCAGTTGGTCGATTACTGCAAGGAGAAAACGAGAAACTTCTTCATATGGAAGAATATCTTGGTAAGCGAGTAATTGGTCAGAAAGAAGCTATCGCTGCAGTATCGGATGCGGTTCGCCGTTCACGTGCCGGTATTTGTGATCCAAACAGACCGACAGGTTCGTTCTTGTTCCTTGGGCCAACAGGTGTAGGTAAGACGGAGCTTGCAAAAGCTTTGGCAGATTTTCTTTTTGATGATGAAAAAGCTATGGTACGAATTGATATGAGCGAATATATGGAGAAAAGCTCAGTCAGCCGTTTAATAGGTGCCGCACCAGGCTATATTGGCTATGAAGAAGGAGGTCAGCTCACTGAAGCAGTGCGTCGTCGCCCATATTCTGTTGTGTTGTTCGATGAGGTGGAAAAAGCAAATCCAGAAGTATTTGACTTGCTGTTACAAGTACTTGATGACGGCCGTCTAACTGATGGACAAGGTCGTACTGTTGATTTCAAGAATACGATTTTGATTATGACATCTAATCTTGGTTCTCAATTCCTTGTGCAATCAGACTTAGATGAGGAAAAGAAGCGTCAAGCTGTTATGGATTCTGTGCATATGCACTTTAAACCTGAGTTTATTAACAGGTTGGATGATTTAGTGATTTTCCACCCATTAACACGTGAAGAACTGGGTAATATTGTTGATATTCAAATTCAACAAGTTGCTAGACGTCTGCGTGAACGCCGTATTGTGTTGAATGTGTCTGAGGAAGCTCGTCAATGGCTTGCTGATACTGGATATGATCCAGCGTATGGCGCTCGTCCACTTCGCCGTCTTGTTCAGACTGAAGTTGGGGATCAGTTAGCAAAAATGTTGTTAGCAGGTCAAGTCCATGATGGGCAAGAAGTGAATGTAGAGCATAATGCTGATGATAATCATTTAACGCTGTTGGCAAAGTAAAAGCGCTTTTACATATTGAGAAATAATAATTTTAAGTGCATATTGTGAAATAAGATTGTGGGCTACATGGGTTCATGTGGTCCACAATTTTGTTGTTATGCAGTGAACAGGTAAAAATATGAATAGTAATTCTGCACTTATTTCAATTGATTATACTTATGACTTTGTTGCTAGTGATGGTTTGTTAACAACTGGTCAAGCTGGTCAAGCCATTGAAAAAGATATTGCTCAGTTTACTCAAGAGTGTATTGAGTCGGGAATGTATACTGTTTTTGCAATAGATGGGCATGATAGTAATGACAAGTATCATCCTGAAACAGCACTCTTTCCTGCGCATAACATAGTTGGCACTTCTGGACGAGAAATTTATGGTGCGCTCGGTGAGGTGTATTCTGCACACCGCAATGATAGTAATGTGTATTGGATGGATAAGCAGTATTACTCTGCTTTTAACGGAACAAATCTAGATGTAAAACTTCGTCAGAGGCATATAACAGATTTGTATTTAACAGGCGTGTGCACAGATATTTGCGTTCTGCATACAGCTATCGAAGCGTACAATAAAGGCTATTCCTTGCATATTCCACGGCGTGCTGTTGCTAGTTTTAATGAAGTGGGGCATGAATGGGCTATGGAACATTTTCAAAATGTTCTTGGTGCACAAATAATTTAAATAACTAATAACAATTGTCTATATAATACTCTTTAATAGAACATATGTTCGAACTAATTATTACTTGTA
>JAUMUB010000056.1 GCA_030530905.1 Bifidobacteriaceae bacterium
TCTTATCCAATTGAGGATTTATCACAGACTGTAGCTCACTTACACTATCTACACCAATCATCGTGGCCTGATTGTTAGAATTAATAGGAATAATTGCAGCTGGAAAATATGCAGATTTTGACACACCTTTAATACTGCTCAATGTTTTAAATTGTTGAGTGCTTAAATCTTCAACAGCAGATAAGGCCTTACCATCTTTCATCAGGTACCTATTACCGGACGCGCTAACATCCACACTATAATATTGGTTAATCTGCCTATCAATAGTCTGATTCAATGTTTCAGCACCTGTGGCAACAGTACTAATAAGTGTCATACCAATAAGTAAAGCTGTACCAGTGGCAGCTACCCTACGACCATTCTTCTGAATATTGTAGTGTGCAATATGCGCACTTGGCATAAAGTGAGATAAAACAATACCAACCCCACGCATGGTAAATGGTATCCATACACTTGCGGTAAGGCATACACCAAGAAATACAATCATACATGCAATAATTGCGACTAGCAGTAGTATAGTAAAGTCACTTTGCACACTATTACCTTCAGCCTGTATTGATGTAAAATACGTGTAGCCTAATAACCCAATGCCTACGAGCAAAGCGATTACACCAACAATTATTCGAATTACTTTTTTCTTACCAGTAATATTCCCATCCATTGGTCGCAATGCTTCCATTGGTGAAACCTTAGTTGCAATACGAGCAGCACTAACAGCAGCCAACACTGAGCATAATACTCCCAAAACTATAGGTATAAGAACACTCTGTATATTTATAAACTGAACACTATTTCTTGCAACAGGTGTTAGTTGAATTAGACTACTATGCACAATACCGTACATTTGAATCAAACCTAAGCATACGCCAATCACCGATGCAATAAAACCAAGCACACCAGCCTCAAACAAGACTGAGAAGTATAATTGTTTACCTTGAGCTCCAATTGCTCGCAATAGTGCAAGATTTTTTCTACGCTGAGCAATAATAACTTGGAACGTGTTAGCAATAACAAGTGCAGCTACAAATAGTGCTAATAAGCCAAAGGCAAGTATAAAATTCACAGCAACGCGACTCATTACAGAGTTAGCGTTTATCGCGCTCACGTATGAAAATACATTATAAATTTCAAGATTATTTGGTAAGAATTCACTAATTTCTTGCGCTATAGAACCTGCTCGAGATTCGTCAAGATTAAGCAGTACATCTGTAAGCGCAACATTATTAAAGCTATCTTCACCGAATAATTGTGCATATATGTTTGTTGAAAGAACACACGCTCCGTTTGTAGCTGTAGCAACATTATTATCATCAGAAGTAATGCCCACAATACGAGCAACCATGTGTTGAGTGCTATCGTCAGCAGAGCGTATTTGCACCGCGTTATTAATTTGCCAATTGTATAAGTCAGCATACGATTGTGGAATGGCAATCTCATTATCACCCTGTGGCAGTCTACCCTCACGAACCTGAACTGGTGTCACAGTGAGTTCATCATTAGATACGAATGCTAATGCTTGTCTTGATACATCACCTTTTGCAAGAATAAAGGATGTTTGAGCATTGGTGCCAACAGCATGAACGCCATTAACTTTGAGAATATCACTTACATGAAATTCGCTAGTTGTAATCTTCTCAGTAGAAGTGTCTTGTGTGGATTCCATTTTGCCACGAACACCATCAACATCTGTATCACTTTGACGTTCTGAAATAAAATAATTTGCACTGCCATATTGCGCCACATCGTCTGAAATTACTGACATGTTGACTACAGAACCAAAAATAAATGTAGAGCATACGAATGCAGTGCCAATTACAATAGCAATACCCGAAAGAATTAGAGTACGAATGTTTTTTCGCATTAATTGTAAAGTTATTCGCCACATAATATCCCTCACTATTGTAGTGTTTGTGCAGTTGCACTATGGGTTGCAGGCATTACAGTTTGTGTAAGACGTTCACGCTCTTTCATTAATACCTGATTCATATATTCTGGCGTTGGGTTGTTAATATCCTCAACTACTTGACCGTCTGCAAATACGATTGCTCGATCAGCGTATGATGCGGCTACAGAATCATGCGTAACCATAATAACGGTTTGATTAAATTCTCGAACCATGGTTTTAAGAAAATCTAATACTTCAATACTTGAAGCAAAATCAAGATTTCCTGTTGGCTCATCAGCAAAAATAACTTTAGGCTTAGTAATTAAGGCGCGTGCAATTGCCACACGTTGCTGTTGACCGCCAGAGAGTTGACTTGGCAAATGATTAAGACGTTGCTCTATACCTAAAATTTTTACTAGCTGGTTAAACCACTGCTTATCAGCTTTTTTGCCCGCAAGCATTAATGGCATGAGAATATTCTGCTCGGTAGTAAACATTGGCATAAGGTTAAAACTTTGGAAAATGAAACCAATATCGCTACGGCGTAGCAAGGTAAGCTGTTTATCGTTATATCGTGTGATATCAACTCCGTTAAAAATAACACTGCCACTGGTTGACTTATCCAAACCAGCCAGCACGTGCATTAACGTAGATTTACCAGAACCAGAAGGACCCATAATTGCAGTGAATTTACCGTACTCAAACGCAATATTCACTCCACGTAAGGCAGAAACCGCGCCTTCGCCAGTTCCATAAATTTTCACTAAATCTCGCGCCTCAACTGCATTATGTATTGCAGTAGTTGTAAGCATATTATCTTGCATTTCTAATCTCCCTTATACTACATTGTGTTTTCAGTATAGAAAAGTAGAAATGAAAAACAACCATTCGTCAGACTCATTTATGCAAGCAATATCGGTCGTAAGGATGAGAACACAAAAGCCCTAGCGGTATACTTCCGTTAGGGCTTTTATATGTGTGCGGATTATTCGGTTACTGTTCGCGTAACATTCTTACACTGATTCTCAGTGACCTGCTGTGTAAATGCGGGTTTGATTATTATTTTGAAATATTTACATGTAAATAGTTATTCAAATATACAGCACATATCACCTTAAAAACGTAACACGATAAATACAGCACGATTTACTAATATACGTGCCATATGTGGCTACAACTATTACACTTCACTTACGCGAAGTAATGATTTAATAGCACGGCGTTCATCCATAGCCTGATACGCTTGTGAAACCTCATCAAGAGTAAACTCCTGAGTAAAAACTTTACCAGGATTAATATTGCCGTCTAATACCTCTTGTAATAATCGTTGCTCATCATAAGTCTTAACAGGTGCAGGACCACCAGCAACAATAAGATTACGGTAGAAAATATTTTGCGGACTAATAGACTCATCATGAGGCAAGCCCACTCTACCGATTGCAGCGCCACGGCGAGCAACATCAAATGCTGTTTGCGCAGCCTGAGCTGAACCTACACATTCAAGAACTGCATCAGCACCATACCCATCAGTCATATCAAGAACACGAGATACAGCCTCATCACCACGTTCTTCAACAATATCTGTTGCTCCAAATTCTTTTGCTAATGCCTGCCTATCAGCATGACGACTCATTGCAATAATTCGTTCAGCACCAAGAAGCTTTGCCGCAAGAACACCGCTTAAGCCAACAGCACCATCACCCACAACTACAGCAGTATCACCTGCTTTTACTCGCGCGCTAACTGCAGCATGATATCCAGTTGACATTACGTCAGATAAGGTGAGTAACGACGCTAACAGTTCATCAGAGAAGGTTTTCGGATCTCCAGGAACTAACACTAAAGAACCATCTGCTAAAGGCGTGCGCACATATTGCGCCTGTGCTGTACCAACATAA
Source organism: Bifidobacteriaceae bacterium (assembly GCA_030530905.1). Lineage (GTDB taxonomy): Bacteria > Actinomycetota > Actinomycetes > Actinomycetales > Bifidobacteriaceae > Bifidobacterium. The sequence continues at coordinate 3,784 of JAUMUB010000056.1, forward strand.
CCCCCATTAGGGCAACTTGATTCGAAGCCAGCTTTGCATACTGGGCAAATGCCACATGATGTTGGGAATGGAACAATAACAAAATCGCCTTTCTTAAAGCGTGTTACTTCAGAACCAACTTCTTCAATATATCCAATAGACTCGTGTCCAGTCTGTGCATTTACTTGGTATTCACCACTGCGATACCACCAAAGGTCAGAACCACAAACACACGCACGAACTACACGCACAATCGCATCAGTTGGTTGCTCAATTTCAGGCATTGGTCGTTCTTCCATTACCATATTTTTCGCGCCCTTGAATACTGCCGCTTTCATTGTTGACATAAAACCTCCTATAATTAATACATTCACATTCTAAGACTTGAAGTTAACTCTAAGCAAAATCGAAGACGCTAAAATTTTTATACAGACAAAAGTAATAAGGTGTAACACGAAATAAATCGTGCTACACCTTATTATAAATACAAAGAAATAATCGAATTTACACTACTACGCTTAAGTGCAGTTATTACATCAGAATACAATTATTTTGCTAAACCTGATTCTTTCACTGCAGCAAACGCACCCTTGAGGTCTTCAAGAATATCATCAATATTCTCAATACCAATTGAAAGACGAATAGTACCCTCATAAATACCCTGATCTTCCAACTCTTCTTTTGTTTCTTGTGAGTGAGTTGTAGAAGCTGGATGAATTACTAAAGACTTTGCATCAGCAACATTTGCAAGCAGTGAGAATAAGTGAAGATTATCAATGAACACTCTTGCTGCTTCACGTCCACCGCGAATTTCAAATGTGAAAATTGATCCACCGCCATTAGGGAAATACTTCTTATACAGATCATTATCGCGACGGCCTTCAATAGAAGGATGAGAAATCGATTCAACCTCTGGAACAGTCTTAAGATAATCAAGAACCTTCAAAGTATTTTCCACATGTCGCTCTACGCGCAATGACAATGTCTCAGTTCCCTGTAACAAAAGGAATGCTGCAAACGGTGATAATGTTGCACCAGTATCACGCAATAAAATTGCACGAATACGAGTTACGAATGCTACTGGACCAAGTGCCTCATAGAATTTCAAACCATGATAAGAAGGATCAGGCTCAGTTAAAGTTGGGAATTTACCCTCTACAGCTCCCCAATCAAACTTACCACCCTCAACAATCACACCGCCAAGTGTAGTACCATGACCACCAATAAACTTGGTTGCGGACTCAATAACAACATCAGCACCATGCTCTAATGGACGGAAAAGATATGGTGTTGCAAAAGTATTATCGACAAAAACTGGAAGATTATTGCGATGAGCAATCTCAGCAATAGCCTCAATGTCGAAAAGATCAGCATTTGGGTTGCCAAAAGTTTCTAAATACACGAGTTTTGTATTGTCTTGAATTGCTTTCTCAAAGTTCGCCGGATCTCGTGGATCAACAAAAGTTGTGGTTACACCATCACGTGGCAACGTATGGCGAAGAAGATTATATGTACCGCCATAAATATTTTTAGAAGCAACAATATGATCACCAGTTTGAGTAATATTGCGTACCGCATACTCAACTGCTGCAGCACCTGATGCTACTGCTAAACCTGCAGTACCACCTTCGAGAGCTGCAATACGATTTTCAAAAACACCCTGAGTACTATTTGTTAAACGACCATAGATATTACCTGCATCCTGCAATCCAAATCGTGCTGCTGCATGATCAAAATCATGGAATACATAACTTGTTGTTGCGTAGATAGGAACTGCACGCGCATCAGTTGCGCTATCTGCTTCTTCCTGACCAACATGTAATTGTAAAGTTTCAAAACGGTAGTTATTTTCGCTCATGATTCGCTCCTAAGTAATGGTAAAAGTTCAAAATTGTAACGTTTACTGCAGTACTTGAAAGCTTAGAACTTTTTTGGTTACAATTTCAAGTTTTGAATTATCGTACTTTTTTATAACGTATTCTAAATCACTGTAATCAAGCCATTTTAACGATAATTTTATAGTTCTTCTAGACTATTTTTTCACTTCACAACACGCAATTTACCACTTACAATAATGATTGTTTAGAAAAAATAGCTAGTGCTTTTGTTAAAGTCATAACCAGCATATTCTAATTCAAGGCAGACTATGACTTCTCATAAGAAAGGGTGCTTCATGACCACTCAAGGCATAACCTTATACGATCGCAATAAGCAGTATATTCCACGTATTGCAGCTGTGCATGATATGTGCGGTTACGGCAAATGCTCACTAACCGCAGCTATTCCTATTTTATCCGCTGCAGGCTGTGACGTATGCCCTGTACCTACTGCACTATTCTCTGCTCATACCATGTATAAGCATTACACATTCCATGACACTACCGAAATTTTAAACGATTATTTAGATGCTTGGCAGCAAGAAAATGTTGCATTAGATGGCGTATATTCAGGATTTTTGGGTAGTACTGAGCAGGTCGCGCTTATTCAACGCATCTATCGTGATTATCCAAATGCTTTACACTTTGTAGACCCTGTTATGGGCGACGGCGGTCACATGTACCCAACCTACACGAGCGAGTTGTGTGAGGCAACTGGTGAACTTGCTCAAGGCGCTGATATTTTAATGCCTAACCTCACTGAAGCTAGTTTGCTTACACACCGTGATTATCCTGGACAGAATTTAACAAATGCTGAGGTTGAAGACTGGCTTGAAGCCCTGCTCGCACTCGGCGCACATAATGTTGTTCTTAAAGGCATTGATCGTGGTGATGGAAAACTACGCAATTATGTAGCAAATAACAACGGATATGAAGAGCTTGTGCATGATCGCTTACCATACATGATTCATGGCACTGGTGATGCATTTGCTTCATCCCTCATCGGCGCAGTAATGTGTGGTAAAGACCTGAAAGAAGCTGCTCATA
>JAUMUB010000057.1 GCA_030530905.1 Bifidobacteriaceae bacterium
TTGTTTTAAAGAAAGTATTATAAAACCTGAAAGTTTCCTGTAAATTTTAGATAATTCTTTGAGGGTCAAGTAAGTAGTGTAACAAGCGTATTTATGAAATAAGACAGTATGAAAAACTACTGTTGAAGAATATTATCCACATAGTTTAACGTATTATTCACTATTTCTGCAGTAAGATTTCTATGCTTATTTACGTAAGTATTAATCATGCGTTCATATAAATCAAGCGTGCTTTGACTATATGTACCTAATTCACCTCGTAAATATGTTTCAAAAGAAGTGTTCTGCGTATTATCTTCTAAACTGTGAATATAACGCATGTTTTTGGCAATTTCAGGCTGATCTTTGCTAAAATCTTCCATCCAACGAACTTGTATACTAATAATATTTTCTTGTTGCGCTATACGTTCTGGAGAAAGAGAAGGAATATACGGTTCAATCTTAGTATGAAAAATTTCTGGTGCGGTCGATTGCATCATTCGTGCATATTTTTCGGTAACTAAGTTACGTCCCACATGGTTTGCGCTAATTAAATCATCCTCATAGGATTGCAGTAAGGTGAAAGGCCAAGCGAGAAACTGGCTTAAACGCATACGTCGAAACATCATCCAATTACTTTGACACTCGGCACGACCGCCCTCGTTTTGGGTGTTCTGAAATTGGTTCCATTCAAGTTCGATAATTGACTTACAAACCTCAATAAGGGCTTTTGGGAAAGTGTGCTGATTGTTCATCATATCGCCTTAAAAAATTGTATAAGTTTAAACATGTTAATTATGCAATACGGTTACGGTTACAAACTGTGCAAGCAAGGGTCAGTGCTGACTATATGCTCTTCCACGTAAGGCCTATGCCATTCTAAAAAGTTTTCTTGAAGTGTGGTTAAGCTGTCTCTTTGTAATTCTCGCACAATCTTCTCGCATACTTGCGCAATAAGCTTGTTTATTTCTTCTTGTGCGGGTTGGGCGCCTTTTCCGCCTTCACCAAACCCTGCGCCGCCAAAACATGCAGCTGAAGCTATTTGCAAAATGCGCTCCAACATAGGGGTGATATCAGCCAAGCGAGTTGCAATACGTGAGGAAAGTTGACGAAGAGCTGCAAACTGCCATTTATAGTATGGTAAATATCCCACGCTAATAGGCTGGTTGATAAGAAATATAAGCGATGCCGTGGCTTGGGTAAATTCTTGCAAACATAAAAGAGCTGCGCTGCCGTCTTCTCGCTGTAGCATTCGAGGGAAATTATATTGTCCGGCTTGAGATATCATTCCTAAACGCCGTGAAATAAGCGATAATTTCACATCATCAGGCATATTTTTAAAACTTTGACGTGTTTTCGACACTAAGCCATAAGGATCATAGAAGATTTTACCGTTTGTAGCAGCAGCTAGAGTTGGTTCGTCAAGCATAAGCCATGCAGCATGATTATGCTGTTCCGGAGCTGTTGCAAAACCGGTTATTTGTGTGAAAAAATCCTCAACATTAAACACGCCAACACGTTTGAGTGCGCCTTGTGCTCTAGGGGTTTTTGTCTGCCGTGAATACCCTTTAAATTCTTGGGGGAGCGCATCATAATCAGCTTGTAGTTGCGTTCCAATAGCAGCATAATCATCATTATCAAGCCAAATACAAAAACCAGCTCCAAAATCATGATCCTCAGAATATACATCATCAAAACCATAACATTCTGAACCATGACCAATAAGACCTGCAGCAATTCTTGACGCATATTTACTATATTTTTCTTCAATAAGATGCTTGCCGTAGGTTTCCCAATATTCTTGACTAAGCTCAAGTCCAGAAATATGTTGTTTAACGTAAGCAGGTTTTGTTGAGGAAGGTTGAGTGCTGTTAATAGTGTTATCCAATTCAGTTGATTCTTGTTGAATGTTCGCGCTTGCAGAAGATTGTTCTTGATTATTTTTCTCAGTTTTAGCTTGCGCATCTTGCAAATTCTTTAAAGTTATTTGATAATAATCGCTATTTTCACCGTAAATGCTTTTGATCATTTGCAATGCTTGGGTGTACAAGTCTACAGCCTGGGAATACTGCTTTTGAGTGTACAAAACTTGCGCATATCCAGCTAAGGCAGAAGCATAGTGAGCGCTATTTTCTGCGTGAGCGCTGTGGTAGATTTGCAAGGAAGTTTGAGCGTGATGTGCTGCCTGTTCAAGAGCGTTCTTGCGTTCAACATTTTGTGAACCATCTTCAGTGTTGTACTGTTCTAATAAAAGTAGCGCTATATTAGTATGAGTTGTTGCAATATCAACATCCTCATTCATGTTCACACTTGAACTCTGCAAAATTTCTAAGGCGTTATGTAATTCTTCTAATGCTTTGTTTATCTGATTTGTTTCAGAATATAGCATTGAAAGATTATTGTGTAAGGCTGCAAGTTCACGACTAGTAGGGGAAAGTGTTTCCTGAGCATTATGCAAAGCTTGAGTGTATAAATCTTGCGCTTGATCATAATTTTTAGCAGCACGCATAGCGGTTGCGGCGTTAATAAGCGTTGTAGTCCATGCGGGCGTATGTTCTAATCTCATGCGCAATGCGAGTTCAAGAGCGCGCTGTACGATCCACTGATTTTCCTCATGCATACCACGGGAACGATAAAACCCCATAGTTTCGTTGAGAACAGTTAACAATCCTGCATCATCATGAGCGTTTTCAGCATCTGACATAGACTGTTGTAAAAATTCTTCAATACGCTGATTATCCTGATGCTGTTCAAATAACGAGTCCAAATCATGTAAAAATGATTGCGCGCTAAACATAGGCGTACTTGTATTGTTTGTAACAGAATTATTATTCTCAGACATCCGCTCTCCTTTGTGCATGTTCAATAATAGTGTAGTTCAAAAAAGAGAAGCACGCTATTAGTGGGCTTGTTATATGAAATGCGGATGAATAAATTTTTAGGATAAGTTTATTAGCTCACTATATTATTTCTCATATTTTAATGTGAATATGGTGAGGAAGATAACGGCTACTATTGCGCAAGGTAAGCCACCTAACGCTGGATAATGGTAGTCCATCTGATGAGAGTTAAGCATAATTCCGCCGATAATTGCACCTAAAGCGTTACCAATATTGAATGCGATTTGCACGCTTGCGCCGCCGATAAGTTCACCTCCACCTTTGCCAGCTTCTGCCATAAGAACTTGTTGAGGTGAGGCAATAAAATATGCTCCAAAAGAGATGATAATCGTGCAAAGTATTACTGTTGGTTTGTCGTTTGCAATGAGAAAAATTAGCAATAAACCGACAGTGTTGCAAAGTTGGCCAATTGCTGCAGCGCCACCTTTACGCCAAAGGTCACACACTTTACCTCCCATAATTCCACCAACAACCATTGCTGCTCCTGCAAGCATCATCATCCATGGAACTTGTTGATCAGTGTATTGACCAATTTGTTTAAACCATGGAGACACGTAAGACCACCAGCAGAATACGCCAGTATTACCGAGTAGTACAGCAGCTAAAACAAACCATGGTTTTATTTCTTTTAAGAATCTAAATTGACCTAATAAGCCAATATCTTTTACTGGCTTAATTCGTGGAAGCCATAAGAATACGAATAAGAATGTGAGGAAACTCCAGATTCCAAGAAGCGCAAAAGCCCAGCGCCATGAAATAGTGGCTGCAAGAAAAGTGCCTGCTGGTACGCCAAGCATGTTAGCAACTGTTTGCCCTGTTACCATTACGGCAACAGATTGAGCTTCTTTGCCTTTGCTTGCAAGCGATTTGGCTGCGATAGTGGCTGCACCGAAGAAAGCTCCGTGTGGAAGTCCAGAAATGAAACGTGCTGTAATAAGCAAAGAAGAGTTTAAAGCGATTGCACTTAAAAGATTTCCAACACTTGCGATAGTCATGAAGAGAAGAATTAAAGTTTTAGGTGAGAGTTTTCTTCCGAAGATGAGAAATAGGGTGCCTACGCAAACACCTAAAGCGTATGAGGAAATGTATGAACCCGCTGTTGGTATGCTCACGCTCATATCGTGTGCGGTTTGGGGGAGTATACCCATCATAACGAATTCTGCTGCGCCAAGTGCAAAAGCGCCTGAAGAGAGTGTAAGTACGCTGCGGTTCATATCAGTCCTGATCTGTTGTAATTGTGAACTTAGGAAAGATAAACGTCGGGCTAGCGGGATTTGAACCCGCGACCTCTTCGTCCCGAACGAAGCGCGCTACCAACCTGCGCTATAGCCCGATATCGTGCGTAATAATATCTCTAGACAGTGGACAATTGCAGTGTAATTTCGTTCGGGGCACTCGATACACTATTACATTATGAGTGAGAATCCGATTCAAGAAGAAAATCAAGAAAACGATCAGTCTTCCGTTATGAGCACGGTTGAACGCGCTGAAATGTTATTAGCGCAAGATAATAGTATTTATGAAAAAGTTGCGCAGGGTGCCGCTTTTGATGAGGCTATTGATCCAAGTAATAAGGAATATGGTCCTTTAGCTCATCCAGAACAGGTGCAAATGCGCGTGGCAAAACGTGCAAAAATGTTGCTCAATGGTGTTAATCCATATCCAGTTGTTGTGGATGTTACGGACACTATCGAATCGGTACGTGAACGCTATGATGGCAAGCTTGAGGTTGGCGAAGAAACTGACGATGTTGTGGCAGTTGCTGGCCGCGTTTTATTCTTGCGCAATGCTGGTGGCTTGTGTTTTGTTAAGCTATCTGCAGGTGATGGCACTTCAATTCAGGGTATGATTTCAAAGAAGGAAATCGGCGCGGATTCTATTAAAGAGTTCAAACAGCTTGTTGATTTAGGCGATCACTTGTATCTTCGCGGACGTGTTATTTCTTCTAAAACTGGCGAATTATCAATTTTTGCTAGTGAGTGGAAGATTGCCACAAAGTCTTTGCAGCCTTTACCTGCTTTGCATAAGGATCTTAACGAAGACACTCGTACTCGCAAACCTTATATTGCAATGATTGCAGATGAGAACGTGCGTAACATGGTTCGTCGTCGTTCGAAAGCTGTTGCAAGCTTGCGTCACACTTTTGCTCAGCATGATTTTATTGAAGTTGAGACTCCAATGTTGCAAACTGTTCATGGTGGTGCTGCGGCAAGACCTTTCACTACTCATATGAACGCTTTTGATTTGCCTCTTTACTTGCGTATTGCGCCTGAATTGTTCTTGAAGCGATGCCTTGTTGGTGGTGTTGATCGCGTATTTGAAATTAATCGTGATTTTCGTAATGAGGGTGTTGACGGCACTCACGCTCCAGAATTTACCATGCTTGAAGCCTATCAAGCATACGGAAATTATGACACTATTGCACAGTTAACAAAAGAGCTTATTCAAAAAACTGCGTTAGACGTGTTCGGCTCTCATAAAGTCACATTGCTTGACGGCACTGAATACGATTTTGGCGGTGAATGGCGAACTATTAGCATGTATGATTCGTTATCTGAATCATTGGGAGAACAGATCACTCCTGAAACTACAGTGGAACATTTGGGAGCTATCGCCGACAAGCTCGGTGTTGAACGCGATGATGTAGAGAATCATGGCAAACTTGTTGAACACTTATGGGAACACTTCTATGAGGACAACTTGTATGAGCCAACATTTGTTCGTGATTTCCCTGTAGAAACCAGTCCTTTGGTTAAAGCTCATCGTTCTAAAGCTGGCGTTGTTGAAAAGTGGGATTTGTATGTGCGCGGCTTTGAGCTTGCAACAGGCTATTCTGAGCTTAACGATCCTGTGGTTCAGCGTGAACGCTTTGTGGCTCAAGCAAAGGATGCGCTAGCGGGCGATGTTGAGGCAATGGATATTGACGAAGACTTCCTTGAGGCGCTTGGTGTTGGTATGCCACCTGCAGGCGGTATGGGCATGGGTATTGATCGTTTGTTAATTGCTCTTACAGGAGCGACTATTCGTGAAACAATCACGTTCCCATTAGTTAAGCCTCTTATTGCCTAAGCTTTTAGCTTACAAGAATAATAAAATTATTCGATAATATTTAAAGCTGTCTTACGCAAGTAGGGCAGCTTTAATAGTATGAGAGATATATAAATAATAGAACTATGTAATATGTGTGCTTATTGTTGTGATAGCGAATTAATGTATTATTTTGATACAAATCGTATATGTTTTTATTATAATTATCTCAATATATGATATGTATATTTACATAGGATTTTATACGTGCATATAATACATTTCATGTTTACAAATATATGTTGTTGTTGCAAGTAGTTTTGGTAGTGCCGATGCGTATCGCATAGGTTTATCCACTAGTTGAAACAAAACAACATTCTGTTGCAGTTAATACTGTATCTCGTAAAACAGTTCTCAAAATTATTTTTTGTAATATCTAATTGCATTCAGCATGATGTGTTGCTTAATATTAAGCGCGCAAAAATGTTTTAGTGTTTTTCTAAGTGAAAAGCAATCATATGTGGAATATGTAACTTTGCAAGTTGTATCGGTGTATAAAACAAAGTCGCAAAATATTACATTGATACAAAGGAAATACTAATGACAGATTTAAGAAGTGCTTTTTACGATATTATTCATGGAAAAAGTGAAGT
>JAUMUB010000058.1 GCA_030530905.1 Bifidobacteriaceae bacterium
TAACAATATTTTTGCATACACGCAGCAAGAGGCAAGGTATTGATTATAAAATCTCATAACATGTACAAGTAAACTCTGCTTGTTATAGTAGTACCTATGCTACGTCAATATACGGTAAAAGATATTCATCCTACAACGAGCAAAGACACTATATATGCATTATTAAAAAATAGGGTAGAGCGCACACCAGATGGCATTATTGCGCAATATCAAGATGAAAAAACGCATGTGTGGAATGATGTTACAGCTTCTCAAATGCTAGACAAGGTTCACAATGTTGCAAAAGGCCTGATTGGTCTTGGAGTGTCCAGCGGAGATAAGGTTGTTATTTATTCCGTAACCTCATACGAGTGGGCTATTGTGGATTTTGCATGTGCAACAATAGGTGCTATTAGTGTGCCTATTTATGAAACGGATTCACAAGCACAAGCTTTAGAGATTGCTAAAGACGTAAATCCTGTTGTTATGTTCGCTGGCGATGAAAAACATGCGCGCACATTTGAGCAAATTCGTGCTGAAATAAAAAGTTTACGGTACATTTTCGATTTTAGTAAAGACGGTATTAATACTGTTGAAAAAATAGGTTCTACTGTAACTGACGAACAATTACATGCGTTAAGCGAAAAAGTGCAGGCTGACGATGTGCTAACCATTGTGTACACTTCAGGTTCAACTGGTAAGCCTAAGGGAGTTATGCTTACACACCGCAATTTCACGCATATTATTTACGCAGGATATGAGGTTCTTGACGATATGCTATATCAGCCAAGTCGTCTACTATTATTCTTGCCTCTTGCACACTGTTTTGCGCGTTATATTCAATATGTTGCTATTGGCGCAAACGGTGTTGTTGGCTATGTTTCATCTACAAAACGTTTACTCAACGATGTACGCTCTTTTAAACCAACTTATCTGCTAGGCGTACCTCGAGTTTTTGAGAAAGTTTTTAACGCAGCTTCACAAAAAGCAGGTAACGGTTTTAAAGGGCATATATTTGCAAAAGCTGTGCAGCATTTTGTGCAATGGTCTAAAGATGAGGCTGATAAGAAGAAGCATAGTGTTGTAGAAAAAATTCAGCACGCCTTTTATATGAGAACAGTTGGTTCATCAATAAGCTCTGCATTAGGTCCGAAGTTAAAATACTTGGCATGTGGTGGAGCACCAATGAACGCTGATTTAGCGCATTTCTTTAATGGCATTGATGGTATTACCTTTATTCAAGGCTATGGAATGACAGAAACCGCGGCGCCTTGTGTGGTGAATTTCGAAGATGCTAATACGGTTGGTTCAGTTGGTCGCCCAGGACCTGGTATTGCAATTCGTATTGCAGATGATGGAGAGGTTCTTATCAAAGGACCTAATGTTTTTAAAGGTTATTATAAGCAACCTGAATTAACACGCGAAGTTCTAACTGAGGACGGCTGGTTACACAGTGGAGATTTAGGCGAGATTAACGACAATGGCTTCTTGTTTATCACTGGCAGGAAGAAAGATATTATTATCACTGCTGGTGGTAAAAATGTAAGTCCAGCAATTTTAGAAGATGTTATTAACACTTGTCCGCTTGTATCGCATAGTGTGGTGATTGGCGATAACAAGCCATTTATTGCAGCTTTAGTCACTTTAGATCCTGATATGCTGCAAATGTGGCTTACAGGCGAGGGTATTCAAGAGCCTATGACCCTTGAACAAGCATGTACTAATGAGAGAGTTCAAGCTGAAATCCAGCAATACGTTGATGCTGCAAACTCGCATGTTTCACGAGCTGAATCTGTACGAAAGTTTGTGATACTTCCTCAAGATTTCAATCAGGATGACGGTACACTAACTCCAAGTATGAAAGTGGTACGTCCGAAGGTGCTAAAACAATACGAGGAGCTTATTAATACGCAAGTATACGCGCCAAAAACGTCAACAAAAGAAGCAAAAACAACGTTTATGGATAAAACATCAATTACTGTTCGTAACGCTTCACGCGAAGTTACTCCAAAGGTTCGTCAAGCATTTGATAGTGCAAAAAATACTGTAAACGAGCAGGTTCAAAAATATACAACATTGCGTACGAACGCTGAGAAAAAATCAAATGAAGAAGACGAGAATTAGTTAAAGGAAACATATATGGCTATTCGTGAAATTCGTGTCGTGCCTGATCCAGTGCTACGAACCCCATGTGATGAAATACAAGAGATTACTCCAGCAGTAGAGCGTCTTGTTCAAGACTTATTAGATACTGTTGACGATCCAGGGCGTGCAGGCTTATCTGCAAATCAGATTGGCGTAAGTTTACGAGCTTTCTCATACAATATTGATGGGAAAATCGGCTATATTCTCAACCCTGTTTTAGAAGAGACTTCTGGTGACCAGTACGATGATGAGGGTTGTTTATCAGTGCCGGGATTATGGTATAAAACACGTCGTGCTGACTATGCGCGTGTGCGTGGCGTTGATTTAGACGGTAAGCCAGTTGTGCTTGAAGGAAAAGGTCTTATGGGTCGTATGCTTCAGCATGAATGTGACCATTTAGACGGTCATGTGTATCTCGATCGTCTAGAAAAAGACGTTCGTCGAAAAGCCTTGCGTGAATTGCGAAATCGTCAACAATAAATAATTTTCATCAAAATAAATATTAAAAAAGTTGCCGCTTCATAATGATTTGGAGTGGCAATAATTTTTCGTATAATTTCGTGTCACAATACTCTTATAATTCCGCGAGTTGTGATATATTTTTTAGGTGTGCAAATTTGAGTGCAAGTATTATCGTATATGCTCGAACTCGCCAATTATTATTTCCTAGATAGCACACAAATTCGCGTCATGTTTACGATGACTTGTGTCGGTCGGAACGTATGTTCTGCACGCAAGATCGCATGACCAGGCAATAACCGACAAGAAAGGTATTACACCATGGCTCAAATTACTATGAGCGAAATGCTGAAGGCAGGTTTGCACTTCGGTCATCAAACCCGTCGCTGGGATCCAAAGATGAAGCAGTATATTCTTACTCAGCGTAACGGTATACACATCATCAATCTTTTCAAGTCTCTTGACATGATCGACAAGGCTTATGATTTCATCAAGTCCACTGTTGCTCATAATGGTACCGTTCTTTTCGTAGGTACCAAGAAGCAGGCTCAGGAAGCAATCGCACAGCAGGCTACTCGCGTTAACATGCCATATGTTAGCGAGCGTTGGCTTGGTGGTATGCTCACCAACTTCCAGACCGTTTCAAAGCGTGTAAACCGCTTAAAGGAACTCGAAGAGATGGATTTCTCCGATGTGCACGGTTCCGGTTTAACAAAGAAGGAATTGTTACTTCTTGAGCGCGAAAAAGACAAGCTCAATAGGCAGCTTGGCGGTATTCGTAACATGAATCGCACACCATCTGCAATGTTTGTTGTAGATGTGAATAAGGAATCTCTTGCTGTTGAAGAAGCTCATAAGCTTGGTATTCCTGTAGTTGCACTTGTTGACACTAACACTGATCCAGAATCAGTAGAGTATCCAATCGCAGCTAATGACGATGCTATTCGTGGTATTGAATTATTAACTAGCCTTATGGCAGATGCAGTTGCAGAAGGTTTATTAGAACGTTCTGGTAAGGCTGCAAAGTCAAACAATGAACCTGAGCAACCAATGGCAGCTTGGGAAAAGGAACTTTTAACTGGCGATGCAAAGCAGGAGAAAGCTCCTGAGGCTGAAAAGTCTGAAGAAGCAAACGCCTAACATAAGCTATCGGTCGGTTTTATTTGAACCGACCGGTCGTCATTCTTTTTATCATAAGGAGATACATAATGGCAGCAATTACTGCAGCTTTAATTAAGCAGGTTCGTGAAGAGACCGGCGCTGGCATGATGGATGTCAAGAAGGCTCTTACCGAAGCTGAAGGCGATGTTGCTCGCGCAAAAGAAATTATTCGTGCAAAGGGTATTCAGGCAGCTGGTAAGCGTGAAGGCCGTAAGGCACAAGAAGGTACCATTAGCTCTAAGGTTGTTGAAGCTAACGGTGAGCAGACTGGTTATGCTGTAGAGCTTAACTCAGAAACTGACTTCGTTGCTAAGACTCCAAAGTTTGTTGAATTCTCTGACGAAGTTCTTGAGTATGCAATCAAGGCTAATGCAAAAAGCGCTGAGGAAGTTCTTGCTTCCCCTGCAAAAGATGCAACCGTTAAGGAAGCTGTTGAAGAAGCAGCTGCTTTGTTCGGTGAGCACGTAAAGATTGGTCAGTTCGCAACTATTAGCGGTCCTCGCGTTGAAGTATATGCTCACAAGAAGTCCGCTGAATTACCACCAAGCATTGTTGCTATGATTGCAACAGATGAAGCTGGTGCAGCAGTAGCACACGAAGCAGCATTGCAGATTTCTGCAATGGGTGCACAGTGGCTCACACGCGAAGATGTTCCTGCAGATATCGTTGAAGCAGAACGCCGTGTGGCAACTGAAAAGTCTTTAGCAGAAGGTAAGCCTGAGCAGATTGTTCCAAAGATTGTTGAAGGTCGTCTTAACGCTTTCTTCAAGGAAACAGTTCTTCTTGAGCAGCCATACGTAAAGGATCCATCCAAGACTGTTGGCGACTTATTCAAGGAAGCTAATGGCCAAGCATTGGCATTCGCACGTATTGAGGTTGGCAAGGGCGCAGCTGACGAAGACGCAGAATAAAATTTAGTCTGCAATATAAAGGGTAATATCATTATGATATTGCCCTTTTTTATATTATAGGCATTGTCTTATTATTTTAGTGTCGTTTGTTACCAGTATTCTTGTGTGAGAATATGCATGTTGTATTAGCAGAAAGGCTAACGATGGCACAATCTGATGCTAACAATAATCCACGTAGAGTATTACTTAAACTTTCAGGCGAGGCTTTTGGTGGAGGTGCTGTTGGCATTGATACACATGTAGTCCGCCGTATCGCAGAAGAAATTGTACAAGCTGTTAAGCAGAGCGTTCAGGTTGCCATTGTTGTTGGTGGAGGTAATTTCTTCAGAGGTGCTGAACTGCAGCAAGCAGGTATTGATCGCAGTCGAGGCGATTATATGGGTATGCTTGGCACAGTTATGAACTGCTTAGCTTTACAAGATTTTCTTGAGCAAGAAGGTCAAGCAACACGAGTTCAAACTGCAATTACTATGGGTCAAGTTGCTGAACCTTATATCCCACTAAAAGCTATTCGACATCTTGAAAAAGGTCGTGTAGTAATATTCGGTGCGGGTGCTGGTATGCCTTACTTCTCCACAGATACGGTTTCTATTCAGCGCTCTTTGGAAATACATTGCGATGAAGTACTTATGGGCAAAAACGGAGTAGATGGTGTATACACTAGCGATCCTAGAACTCATGCTGACGCAAAGCGTTATGCGAAGTTAAGTTATAATCGCGCTCTTGTAGATAATCTCGCTGTTATGGATGCAGCAGCATTATCGATGGCTCGAGACAATCAGAGCAATATTCGAGTATTTGGTCTTGAAGAAGAAGGTAATGTTACTCGTGCTCTGTTAGGCGAGGAAATAGGAACACTCGTGTACAGTCATGAATCTGAACTTGTATAATATAAACAGTAATTTTTAAAGAAAAGGTAAATTATGGCAGCGGTTATTGATCAAGCACGTGAACAGATGGAAAAGTCTGTTGAAGCTACTAAAGAAAATTTTTCAGGCATTCGTACAGGTCGCGCTAATCCAGCATTATTAAACGGTGTAATGGTTGATTATTACGGCTCTCCAACACCAATCAAAGCTGTTGCGTCAATTGGCGTTCCTGAGCCACGTACTTTAGCAGTTACACCATTTGATGCCACACAAGCTAATGCTGTAGAAAAAGCATTACGCGATTCTGACTTAGGTGTTAGCCCACGTCGAGATGGCAACGTAATTCGTATTACCATGCCAGAGCTTACTGAAGAACGACGCAAAGAGTATGTGAAGCTTGCTAAGACTAAGGCTGAAGAAGGCAAAGTTGCAGTACGTAACATTCGACGTAAGGTCAAAGAAAGTATTGACAAGCAGGTTAAAGATGGTGAGCTAGGAGAGGATGAAGGCGACCGCTTACTTAAGGAACTCGATACAGTTACTAAGAAAGTAAGCGATCAATTGGACGCACTTCTTGACTCCAAGCAAAAAGAAATTATGGAAGTTTGATTTCGAGGAATTATGGAGAACTCTACAACTCCTGATAATACTATTAGTGAAATCAATAAGCGTACAGGTCGTAATATGCCACAGGCTATTGCGACTTCGCTTTTGCTAATAGGCATTATTATTGGTTGCTTAATGATTAATACAGAAACTTTTCTTGTTTTGCTATTAATATTTATGTCACTAGCATTATGGGAATTGCGCGTAGATTTTGCTGTTATAGGACTACACATACCGTTTGTGTTGCTTTGGATTTGCTCAATTGTTACCGTTTCGGCAACATATTTTGCACCTTGGCATGTTATTGCGGCATCATTATGC
>JAUMUB010000059.1 GCA_030530905.1 Bifidobacteriaceae bacterium
ATCAAGTACGAACGGTTGGATTTATTGCGATGGTCGCCGTCAGCGCATGCTTCCAAAAGGCACATGTATTGAAGTGCGAGAGTCAAAAGATACGCTACAGTTAGCGCGCTTATCAGGCGCTCCATTTACTGAACGCGTGGTCAGAAAATTTGATTTACCAGTTATCGGTTGGCGCGAACATAATAGAAATCGTAGTATGAACCATAATTCATAATATATTAGTGTGTTTATGAATAAAAGTATCCGATTTTATCCTGAAACGTGTAGGTAAATAATGCTTGAAGAGTTAGAAATTAAAAATTTAGGACCAATAGAGCAAGCGCACGTGCAATTCTCATCAGGCATGATTGCAATCACTGGTGAAACAGGAGCAGGAAAGTCCATGCTGTTAAATGCTATGCGACTTATTTTAGGAATGAACTATTCTTCAAGCTCTCAAACAGATAAAGAGATCTGGGTTCAGGGTATTTTTTCTGCTCAAAATCAGCCTATAATATCAGAGCTTATACAAAACGCGGGTATTGAAAATGATGAGGATGACGAATTATTTCTCACGCGAACAATTTCAGCCTCTTCAGGGCGATCTCGAGCGGTTATTAATGGAAAAAGCGCTCCGCGTTCTCTTATGCAAGACGTGGCGCAGCATCTTGTTACCATCCACGGGCAAGCAGACCAACTTCGTATTGCGAGCGCAACTAAACAGCGAGAATTTCTAGATTCAATAGCTGACAATGCTCAGATAAGACAGGAATATACTCAAGTTTGGGAGCGTTTACAGCATCTTGCTGACACGATTGATAATTTAGAAAATAATCAGGCTCAAACAAGAGAACGTATTGTTTATCTGCGTGAATCAGTAGAACGAATTGCAAGCGTTGACCCACATCCGCAGGAAGATGAACAGCTTAAAGCAAAACGTAGTCGCATTGAGAATGCTGCAAATATTGTTCAAGCAGTAAGTGTTGCTGCAGGTTCTCTTGATTCAAGTACCACAGATAGTGACATGCCTGGAGTGGTGCAACTATTGAACAATGCTATTGACGCATTAAGTGTAAGGGGAGTGTCTGATACTTTCGCATCAAGTGTTGAGCGATTAGAATCGGCACGTGAGGAAATCTCAGACGTGGCATTTAATTTACGAGTTGATGATGAAGATTTAGACGTAAACGCGCTAGATGATATTAACTCCCGCTTGCACGATCTGCAAGAGCTTACTAAACGATTTGGCACAACTATTCAAGATGTTCTTGATTGGAAAGAAAAAGCTGAATTTGAAATAGAAGATTTGGATTATTCTCCAGAAAAAATAGCGAAGCTGCAGCATGAATATGATGAAACATTACAACATGCGTATCAGCTTGCACAAAGCTTACATGAATCGCGTGAGGTGGCAGCACAAGAAATATCATCAACAGTCAATGCTGAGTTGGCGAACTTAGCAATGCCAGATGCCAGCTTTAGTATACACGTTCAAGAGCGCCAACATGATAATAGTATTCAGGCTTTAGACCGTTTCGGAGTGGACAATATAGAATTCATGTTTACACCATTTCCAAACTCTGGAGCAATGCCAATGGGTAAAAGCGCTTCAGGAGGTGAATTAAGCCGACTCATGCTTGCATTAGAACTCGCGGCCGCAGCAAAAAATAGTAAACAGAATAATACAACATTCATATTCGATGAGGTTGATGCAGGAGTAGGCGGTAAAGCAGCTGTTGAATTAGGTGCAAGACTGGCAAAGCTTGCACAACAATCCCAAGTAATCGTAGTAACTCATTTACCACAAGTAGCAGCTTTTGCAAACACTCAGCTAGTAGTACAAAAACAGTCACACAACAATACGATACAAACAAAAGTACATCAGCTTAATGAGCAGGAACGAGTACACGAAATCGCACGAATGCTCGACGGAAGCGAATCGCAAACCTCGCTCAAACACGCGCAACAACTGTTAACAGAAAGCAGCCTAACATAGGTACTATCACCACAGTAAAGGAAATACATGAGTACAAAGCCTCATGCGAAGGCAGCAATTTTCGATATTGACGGAACAATATTAGACTCAATGGGCGTATGGGAAACAATCGACCAACAAATCTTTAACCATTTACAAATTCCCATGCCAGTAAATTATGCTAAAAGCATTGCAGGAATGCAATTTCACGAAATAGTGCAATACACCAAACAACAATTCAACATTCCACTCAGCAATGAAGAACTAGCACAAACATGGTCACACATGGCATTTGACGCATACACGAACATGGTAAAACCAAAAGCAGGTGCAATTGAATATTTGCAATATTTACGCTCGCAGAATGTACCTATTGCAACAGCTACTTCACTTCCAAAACATTTATT
Organism: Bifidobacteriaceae bacterium; assembly: GCA_030530905.1. GTDB lineage: Bacteria > Actinomycetota > Actinomycetes > Actinomycetales > Bifidobacteriaceae > Bifidobacterium. Next base: position 2,362 of record JAUMUB010000059.1, read on the forward strand.
GTCATCTGTTTTGCAAGCTGTAGGATGCTTAGACTATTTTGACGAATTATGCTGTGTTGAAGACGTTCAAAATATTGAGAAAACTCATCCTGACGTGTATCAGCGTGCAGCAAAGCTACTTCATGTTGAAGAATCACAGTGTATTGTTTTTGAAGATTTACTTATTGGTATTAAAGCATTACGCAAAACAAGTATGCATGTTTGGGCAATGCTTGATGAGAGTTCTCGAGATGATTGGCAGGAGATGCGCTTGATTGCTGAAGGATGTTTATACGATTTCACAAATCCTCCTTACTCTTGGTAAAAGCGCATAATATTAAAATAATTACAATAATGGCGTACGCAAAATCTTGCATACGCCATTAATTATCAGTTTTAAAAACAAGCAGTCTTATGTTGTAGTATCAAGTTTTAAACCGTGAATAATATGTTTTGCAAATTATGCTTTACTTGCTGCTTGCTCAACAATATGCTCCATATTTTCAATATCGCATACTTTGCTAAATCGAATAGCCGCATTTTCTAAGTCACGCAATGCGCTAGGGGCAGTGGTGTTAGTATTTTTAGAAAGCTCATCCATGCATTCAAAATCAGTGCCTTGAGCATCAAATCCAAGAGCTTCATTGACCACTCGAGGGAACTTGTATGGGCTTGCAGTGCTTAATAAAATGCGTGGAGTATTAGGATCACTTGGAATTTGCTTCATAACATAATAACCGCATGCAGTATGAGGGTCAATAACATACTGGTATTCATCCCAACAATCTTTAATGCTTTGACGAACCTGGTCTTCATCAGCCCAGCCACAAGCAAACAATGCGCGAATACGAGCCATCATTACATCAGGAACCTCATATGCGCCCCATTGTTGCAGATCGTTCATAAGAATTTGAATTAAGCGAGTATCCTTATCGGACATGTAGTAGAGCATTCGTTCCAAATTGGAGGAAATAAGAATGTCCATTGAAGGGGAGATGGTTTGGAAGAAAGGACGCTTGCGGTTATAAGTGCCAGTGTTAAAGAAATCAAACAACACGTTGTTTTTATCGCTGGCAACAATTAAATGCTTTACAGGTAATCCTAAAAGTTTTGCATAATATCCTGCAAGAACATCACCAAAATTACCGGTTGGAACAACGAATTCAACCTCCTGGCCACGAGTGATTTTTTGACTGCGCAATAATTGAGCATATGCGGCGAAATAGTATACGACCTGAGGAACAAGACGGCCAACGTTAATAGAATTCGCGGAAGATAAAACAACATTGCTGTTCTTGCGTAAGTTTTGTGCAAACTCAGTGTCTGCAAAAATGGATTTTACAGCACTTTGAGCATCATCAAAATTACCGCGTACAGCACACACTTGTACATTATCGCCCTGCTGCGTGCTCATCTGCAATTCCTGAACTTGGCTTACCTTACCTTCAGGATAGAAAACAGTAATTTTAGTGCCATCAGCATTAGCGAACCCAGCCAAAGCAGCCTTGCCAGTATCGCCAGAAGTAGCCGTTAAAATCATTACAGTTTCATTATTTTCAGACTTAGTATGAGCCATGAATTGTGGAAGAATTTGCAAGGCAACATCTTTAAATGCGCTAGTTGGGCCATGGAATAATTCCATAACATAATCGTCGCCAATCTGATGTAGCGGTGTAATATTTTCATCATCCCACTGATCGCCATAAGCGCGTGAAATACATGTTGTTAATTCTTCGTCAGTAAAATCTGGTAGTAAAACACGTAATACTTGTAAAGCAATTTCCTGATATGACAGTTTTTCAATATGATCTATGTTAACCTGCTGCTCACCTAAAGTATCAGTAATAAACAATCCACCATCATCTGCTATACCTTTGCGAATTGCCTGCTTAGAAGTTAGAGCATCAACAGTGCTTCGTGTGCTATGAAAAGTTGTCATTGTAATATATTCCTTGACTATATGTGTTTGAGTTTTATTGTATAAAAAGATATGGGCAGATGAGTTTTATGTTCATAAAGTAAAACCTTCATATGCAATATAAAGCACTAAGTTTAATTTAAGACTGATTAATCAGATATTAGACTTGAAGAAATTTAATAAAATGCGAATACCTTATTTAAAATTTGAAACTTGTATTATTTCGTAGTAAATAGTGTGTATTGTTAGAGTATGGATAATTTAGTTTTTGAAGCCGTGTGCAAGCAAGCATCAAACGCTGCCAATGCTCAGCGTGAATTTGCGAGGGCAAACACACAAGTAAAAAACAAGCTAATTCTCACAATTGCCCAAGCTTTAGAAGATAACGCGCATTTTATTGCTCAGCAAAATGAGATCGATATTCAACGCGCTAAAGAAGAGAACATGTCTCAAGGCAAGCTTGATCGATTGCTCTTTGATGAAAAGCGTGTACCGCTCGCAGCACAAGGTATGAAAGATGTTGCTTTGTTATCAGATCCTGTTGGGGAAATCGTGCGCGGTAACACCATGCCAAACGGAATTCGTTTAACGCAGGTTCGTGTACCAATCGGCGTAATCGGTATGATTTACGAGGCTCGTCCAAACGTCACAGTTGATGTTACAGCCTTATGTTTAAAAGCAGGTAATGCGGTAATACTTCGTGGTGGTCATGCTGCAGAACATACTAATGCGGCAACCATTAGTGTTATTCAACAAGTGTTAGTAGAAAGTGGTTTTGATAAAAACCTGGTAACTAGCGTTGATGAGTTTGGACGTGAAGGCGCACAGGCGCTTATGCAAGCTCGCGGATTTATTGATTTGCTGGTACCTCGCGGTGGTAAAAATCTCATACAGTATGTTGTGACTAATTCCAAAGTTCCAGTAATTGAAACAGGAGCAGGTAATTGTCATATTTACGTCGATAAGAGTGCAGATTTTAAGATAAGTGTACCGATTATTATCAACGCAAAAACGCAGCGTATTGGCGTGTGCAATGCAACAGAAAAGCTGATTGTTCATAAGGATATTGCAAAAGAATTTTTGCCAATTATTGCTAAGGAGCTTACGCAAAAGCATGTGGCTTTACATGCGGATGAGCAAGCTTACGAGATAATTGCTCAGGCGAATATTCAAGATGTGCAGCTTGAACATGCGACAGTCGAAGATTGGGATACTGAATATCTTGACTATATAATAGGTGTGAAAGTTGTAGACTCGCTTGAATCAGCTGTAGAACACATTAATACGTATTCAACAGGTCACACGGAAAGCATACTTTCGCAAGATTATGAAGCGATTGAATATTTTACGCATAGTGTTGATGCTGCAGTAGTATTTGCTAACGCTTCTACTCGTTTTACCGATGGTTCAATGTTTGGTTTTGGTGCTGAATTAGGTATTTCAACACAAAAAATGCATGCACGCGGTCCAATGGGTTTGCAAGAAATTACTACCACAAAATGGATAGGGTACGGATCAGGACAGGTACGCTTATGAATTTGAAACTAGCTGCAGCACGTGGTGTTAACATACAAGATTCACAATTATTTTTACGGATCGCTGCAGAGCGTCTGAGCATTGTGCGATACGTGTTTTTAGTTCAGATTGAGGACGGTATTGCAACTGCTGCTCAGCGTGCATCACTTGAATATGCGGATGCAGTGCTTATTGGTTGGCCTGATGAAAATAATTCTGAAGTCGTGCAGGTTAATGATGATCAGCTTAAGATAATTCGAGAACACGTGCAGTTGATGGAAGATTATATTAAATCCTTTTCACAAATGGAACGAGAAAAGGATATTGATGGCATGACTGACACTCTTATTCGTATTAGTGAGCGAGTATCAGAGATTCGACGCATTTACCAGCCAAGCTTCCCACTGCCAACTTTTGCGGAAATCCGACGAGTTGTGCAGGAAGAATGGGATGAGGATATGGATAAAATCAATTCCGAGCAAGCAGCATCGTTATAAACATGATGTTGATTCTTATGTGCTTGCTTATGGTGGTGGACGGTTTATTATGAATGATATTGATGTGACTATTTCAGCAGATACCATACAGGGTATGCGAAAAATGTC
>JAUMUB010000060.1 GCA_030530905.1 Bifidobacteriaceae bacterium
TATTGCTGATTTAGAAGGTATTGATCATCTCCCGTATTCACTTAAAGTTCTTGTAGAAAATTTGATTCGCAACATTGACGATGCGAATATTACTGATGAGCATGTTAAAGCCTTATTGCAATGGGATCCCCAAGCTGATCCTAGTCATGAAATTCAGTTCACACCTTCGCGCGTTGTTATGCAAGACTTCACGGGTGTTCCTTGCGTTGTTGATTTAGCGACAATGCGCGATGCTGTGCAAAAATTGGGTGGTAATCCTGAGGTTATTAATCCGCAAGTTCCTGCTGATATGATTATCGATCATTCTGTGCAAATCGATGCGTATGGTGTGGCAAATGCTGTTGAACGCAATATGGATATTGAGTATCAGCGTAATGGTGAACGTTATCAGTTTTTGCGTTGGGGTCAGCAAGCATTTCAAAACTTCCGTGTTGTTCCTCCTGGAACAGGTATTATTCATCAGGTTAATATTGAGTATTTAGCTCAAGTTGTTATGAGTAAAACTCTTGACTCTGGAAATACTCTTGCATACTTAGATTCTTGCGTGGGTACTGATTCGCATACAACAACTGTTAACGGCCTGGGCGTGCTTGGCTGGGGTGTTGGAGGTATTGAAGCTGAGGCTGCAATGCTTGGACAGCCTATTTCAATGCTTGTTCCAAAGGTTGTTGGTTTTAAGCTTACTGGTTCAATTCCTGAGGGCGTAACTGCGACTGACGTTGTTCTCACTATCACCGACATGCTTCGTCAGCAGGGAGTAGTGGGTAAATTTGTTGAGTTTTACGGTGAGGGGGTGGCTTCTGTTCCGCTTGCTAATCGTGCCACCATTGGTAATATGAGCCCTGAGTTTGGTTCTACATGCGGTATTTTCCCAATCGACGAAGTTACTCTTGACTATTTACGTTTAACTGGTCGTAGTGAAGAACAGGTTGAACTTGTTAAATCATATGCTCAAGCTAATAAGCTTTGGCATGATACTAATGCTCCTGATTATGTGGAGCCTGAATATTCTGAGTATTTGGAACTTGATTTAAGCACTGTTGTTCCTTCGATTGCGGGCCCTAAACGTCCTCAGGATCGCATTATGTTGTCTGAGGCAAAAAAGGCTTACGAGCAGTCCCTTGATGCTTATACTACTGAGAATACGAGCACTGAGGCTGTTGATGTTTCCACAGATTTTCGCGGTGATTTTAAAGTTAAGAATGGCGATGTAGTTATTGCATCTATTACGAGTTGTACAAACACTTCGAATCCTTCGGTTATGATTGCTGCTGGTTTGTTGGCGCGTAACGCGCATGCTCTAGGCTTACAGCCTAAGCCATGGGTGAAAACTTCGCTTGCTCCTGGATCTCCAGTAGTTGCAGATTATTTGCGCAAAGCTGGTTTGCAAGATGATTTAGATGCGTTGGGATATCAGCTTGTTGGCTTTGGTTGTGCAACATGTATTGGAAATTCTGGTCCGTTGCTTCCTGAAATTTCTCAGGCAATTAACACTAATGATTTAACGGTTACTGCTGTTCTTTCTGGTAATCGTAATTTTGAGGGTCGTATTAGCCCTGATGTGAAGATGAACTATCTTGCTTCACCTCCACTTGTTATTGCTTACGCTCTTGCAGGTAGCATGGATTTTGATTTTGAATCTGAGCCTTTGGGCGTTGATAAGCAGGGTAATCAAGTATTTTTACGCGATATTTGGCCATCAAATGATGATGTTCAGAATGTGGTAGAGGAGAATGTTTCTCGTGAAATGTTTGAATCTGATTATGCGAGCGTGTTTGATGGTGATGAGCGTTGGAAGAGTTTGCAAGTTCCTGAGGGTGAACTATTTGAGTGGGATGATAAGTCTACTTATGTGCGCCGTCAGACCTTCTTTGATGATATGGGTGCTTCGCCAAGTCCTGTAACAGATATTCATAATGCTCGCACTCTTGCATTACTCGGTGATTCAGTAACAACCGACCACATTTCTCCTGCTGGAGCGTTTAAATCTTCTTCTCCAGCTGGCAAATATTTAACTGAACGCGGGGTTGCACAAAAAGACTTTAATTCATATGGTTCAAGGCGTGGCAACCATGAGATTATGGTTCGTGGCACGTTTGGCAATATTCGTTTAAGGAATTTATTGCTCGAGTCTACTGGTAATGAGGTTACCCCTGGTGGTTTTACTTATAATTTCTTAACTAATAAGCCTGATACTATTTATGATGCTTCAGTTGCATACCGTCAAGCAGGTGTTCCTCTGGTGGTTCTTGCGGGCAAAGAATATGGTACTGGTTCTTCTCGTGATTGGGCTGCAAAAGGTACGTTAATGCTTGGTGTGAAAGCTGTTATCACTCAAAGTTTCGAACGTATTCATCGTAGTAATCTTATTGGTATGGGTGTGCTTCCATTACAGTTCCCTGAGGGACAATCATATGAGTCACTTGGCTTGGATGGTACGGAAGTGTTTGATATTGAGGGTATTACTGAGCTAAATAATGGTGTAATTCCTCGCACTGTAGTTGTTAAAGCTACGAAATCCGATGGAACTGTTATTTCGTTTGATGCGATTGTTCGTATTGATACGCCTGGTGAAGCGGATTATTATCGCAATGGTGGTATTCTACAATTCGTGTTGCGTAATCTTATGAATAAATAATTGATTCCCAGTAAGTTAAAGCTATAAGAGGTTTTTATAATAAGGCTTCTTATAGCTTTATTTTATGTGCTTTACCAAGTACCTATTTCAGATGGTTTGAAGCTTCATATTATTGCTTATTTTGACATATTTTATGCTAAATGTTGCAAAATATTCTGTGCTATTTGCTCTGGTGTCATTTGGTAACGTTGAAGCAATGTTTGCATAGGTATTTGATCTGTAAATTCTTTATCGGCGCCAAGATTAAAAGCTTTGATATTAGTGTTGCAAGTAAGCCATGCGCTAATGCGATTGCCATATCCGCCTGATTGTTGGCCGTCTTCAACAGTTAGCGTAATTGAATGATTGCGGCTTAAGTCATTTAAGCTTTGCTCATCTAAATAGCTGCACTGTAATGTGTCGATAATACTTGGAGTTATGTCGTGTTCTTCTAATATTGTTGCAGCTTTTCTAATGATTGGCATTGTGTTTGAGAATCCCAGAAGTGCTACAGTGTCACTTTTTTGTTCAAAGCGATATTGTAAGAATGGGCAAGAAGTGTTTGTGTTAAATGGGTTTTCAAAATTTCGCTTGATCTCAGGATATGATGTTGTGTTACGTTCTACATCTGCTTGTAGAACTGCTTGCGATGGCACACGTATTGCAACAGTTTCATGATTTTTTGAAGTTGTTGACCATTGGAGCATTTGCAAATAATCTTGCTCGCTGCTTGGTGTTAAGTAAAGCAGATTTGGAATGTTCGCAAGCATTGCAATGTCGAAAGCTCCGCTGTGAGAGTTGTCAGCATTTGAAATACCTGCGGCGAATATGAGCAGGGTAGCAGGTTGGTTATTAAGGCATAGTTCTTGATGTATTTGGTCGTATGCTCGTTGGAAGAATGTTGCGCTCGTCGCTAATACTGGCGTGCCACCTGCTTTAGCAATTCCTGCAGCGTACGCGGCAGCATACTCTTCAGTTATACCAGTATCTACATAATGCAATCCGGCTCGACTGCGAAAGTCTTCAGTAATACCGTTAGAGCGTGGTGTCGCTGGAGAAATTATTGTCAATGTAGGTTCATCAGGGAATCGCTGTTCTAACATGCTCATGGCAAGTTGTCCATAATATTTTCTTGCTGGAAGTGCCTTAGAAGCATGTAGTGGATTTTGCCAATGGTTAGCTTCGCATTGTCCAGGAATAATTCCTTTTTGTTGGTCGATTTCATCAAGGCCAAGCCCTTTTTTCGTATGAATGTGTAAAACAATTGGGTGGTCGACGTTCTTGATTTTTTTCAATTGTGCAATTAACTCATGCACATTATTGCCTTGTTCTACGTATTGGTAGTCCAGTCCGAAATCTTTGAAAATATTATGCTCTGATTTTCCTCGTGTAGCACGTAATTGTGCAAGGTTGTCGTATATTCCTCCAACGTTTTGGCTTATAGACATTTCATTATCGTTAAGTATGATAATGAGGTTTGATTTGAGTAAAGCGGCATTATTTAATCCTTCAAAAGCTACTGCGCTGCTTAAGGCTCCATCGCCAATTACTGCGATAATATTTCGTTGTGAGTGTTTGTTTGCGCTATCTCGCTGTTGCGCCATGCCGCATGCGATAGCTATAGATGTTCCTGTGTGACCAAGCGTGAATGCATCATGTTCGCTTTCTTCAGGGTTAGTGAATCCTGTGATGCTATTGTATTTAGTTTCGTCTGTGTAAGCTTGCGTTCTGCCTGTGAGCATTTTATGTACGTAGCTTTGGTGTGAAACGTCGAAAATAATTTGATCTTGTGGCGATGAAAACACGTAATGTAAGGCTACGCTGAGTTCAACAACTCCGAGATTTGATCCAATGTGTCCGCCATGTTGTTGGCCGTATGTGACAAGAGTGCTGCGTATTTCTTCACATAATGCTGGTAGCTCTTGCTCGGGAATTGTTTTGATGATTGCAGGAGTGAGAGTGTTTTTTAAATAAGTTGTTGCCACTTTTTACCCCTTTTTTGTTTTGCGACATATATATAGTAGCAAAGAAGTGGATGCATTGGTTATTTTCTTGCAAAAGCTTTGTATAAATATTGTTACGTGCTTATATACTATACAATTGTTTTATGTGTTTATAGCATTGTTATTATTGTTGTAACTGTTGAAATATTGTTATTTTATGGAGTGTATTGTGTCGGAAGCTGTAGGGCAGAAGAGTCGTAGGCATACTCGCCAGTTGGATTCTATTATTGATGCTTTGCGAGATGAGCAGGATTTTGTGTCTGTTGCTGACTTGCATAAAAAGCTTGAGGATGCTGGCGTTAAAATAGGGTTGGCTACAGTGTATCGCCGTGTGCAAGCTTTAGCTGATGAGAAAAAACTCGATTCTATTATGATTGCTGGAGTTCAGCGTTTTCGTTTGTGCAATACTGCTCATCATCACCACCATTTGGTGTGTGTTCAGTGTGGTCGCACTATTGAGGTTGAGCCACCTTTAGAGGAATGGGTTTCTAAGGTTACTAAGCAGTATGGTTTTATCGTGCAATCGCACAGTATTGAGATATATGGCTTATGTAAAGATTGTCAGGATAAGCAATAAATAAATTCGTATTGTAGTATTTTTGATAACTATTCTCAATAAACTTTTATGTGTGTTGTGTAGACTTTTGTAAGCTTATCGGCAAAAAACTCTATTTCTTAATGATAATGAATCTCACTATTCTATATACTTGCATTGCATACACAAAGATAGAAAGAATAGTATGAGAAGTTTACAGTTGATAAAAAGAGTAGTAGCCGTTGTTACAAGTGTGATTTGTTTAGGATCAATAGCTGCATGTGGTAACACGTCATCGAATAACACATCAAGTGAAAAAATTAACGTGGTATCTAGTGTGAACCAATGGGGATCGCTAGCACAAGAACTGGGTGGCGATAATGTGCAAGTTACCAATATTCTTAACAATGTCAATGTAGATGCTCACGATTATGAGCCAACAAGCGGTGATATTGCAAAAATTTCTTCAGCACAATTAGTGGTTGTTAATGGTGGTCACTATGACGAATGGGCTGCAAAAGCTGCAAAAAATTCTCAAGCAACATTTATTGATGTGGCAGATGAGATTAGTTTAGATCACGATGCTAATTCGCATTTATGGTTTTATGCAAAAGCGCGTAAAGCATTTGCAAAGTCACTTACTGAAGCTTATAAGAAAATAAAAAGCGAAAAAAGTAGTAGTTTTGATAATTTGTATGCTCAATGGGAGCAAAAAGAGCAAGCTTTAGAAGATACGATAGAACATACTCATGCTATGTTAGATCATGCAAATTATGCTGCTACAGAATCTGTGGTTGAATATTTAATGAATGAAATTGGAGTGGAGGATAAAACTCCAACAGGATATAAGCAGGCTGCAGCAAATGAAAGTGAACCAAGTGCATCCGATATTAATGAGTTCATTGCTGTCATAAAGAATGGATCACTTAAATTCTTAGTGGTAAATACTCAAGAAGAAAATAATACTACTGCTCAGCTTATTAAGGCGGCAAAAGAAGCTAATGTTCCGATTGTTGAAGTTAGCGAACAAAAACCAGAACAATACAAGAATATTTACGATTGGCTTACTGCGATTGTGAACGAAATTCACGCATAAGAAGTAAGTTGCGAAAACTTTATGATTCTATATTAGTCATGAGGCTTTATGCTTTAGTTTTGATAAGTCTGTGTAT
>JAUMUB010000061.1 GCA_030530905.1 Bifidobacteriaceae bacterium
CGTAATAACAGTAGTAGTAGTATGAGTGTTACTTCTCGTATTGCTAATAATTCTGATGGCTCTCAATATGTTCCTGCTAGTTTTGATAATAATCATGAAGTGAAGATTATTTACGATAAAGCATTACCATTAGACACAACTTTATACAAGGTTGAGTGGAAAATTGGTAATCGTTGGATAGAATCTGATGCTCCAGCTCAGAATTCCGTGGATATGCGAATTTCTTTTAATGATGGTTTATTTACTGACAACTATGCAAAATATAAGAATATGCAGATTTTTATTCCAATTAAGGCAAAATCTAGTTATGAGTCAGATCAGGCAGGTAAACAGATTGGTGCAGTTAATAATGTAAGTTTTGGAAGTGCAATTTCAGAAAATATTATTTCTGCTTCAGTGTTGCGCCAAATATCTCCGATAGTAACAGATATCAGTGGTGTGGTTAACAAAGGAATTGAAGCGAGTCAGGGACGACTTAAGACATCATGGGATATTTATAGCACATTAACGTCTGATGTTTTAAAAAATGGCTTTAATGTGGAATTCACTCTTGATATTCCGAATCAATTTGACGTATCTACCCTGCAATTTGATGATAAGGCATGGACGATAAATTGGGATAAAAGTTCGGATATTTTTAAAGACGGTGTGCTAATTGTAGAAGATCCAAAGAACCCTGGTCATGATATTTATAATCGAGAAATAAAGGTACAGAAAATTGTAGTTGAAAATAAAAATATTAACTTAACTGATACCACAGATGGACGATGGCAAAAGAATTTGAACACGGGTTTTACTATTAGTACGAGAGCATATTATGTAACACCTTCTGGAATGCAGAAAAGTTTTAGTATTAAAGCATCATCTACTGTTACGTGGCCAGGTATCAAAGGATATCGAGGTTTGATTGCTCCTACAAAAGAGCTTAGTGACACGCAAGCACAGTCAAATGAAACTAGTGGTTCAGTGGTTTTAAGTGCTGCATATGGCTTTAGTGGAAGATTAAGCGCTGAGGAAAGTACAGTTGAAGCAGGTAGGCCTTTGCGGTGGAATCTTGAATTCTCTACTGATGGAAGTACTCCTGCACAAGCAACAGTAGGAATGTTTCCTCCATATTCATTACAAATTGCCCCTAGAAAAATGTCAAAAGCATTGGCTTACTTACCATATTTCAAAGATAATGCATATAAAAATTTGAGGTTTGATCCTGCTGATATAAAAGATGTGAACAATACTAGGGAAGTAACATTTTGTCGGATACGTGGACAAGAGTGTAATCCAGTTCTTGATAATGATGGAAACCCTATGCAAGCGAATGTTTCTACGTATGCTATACCAACTCTATCAAAAATAATAATTAATTCAGCTGATCTTCTTGCAGCGTATTCTTCTAGTCATAATAATGATGCATCAGCCAAATATGGATTTGTTCGTCTCTTTCGTGGTTCTAGTCCGGATCTTATGAATGCTGCTTATGCTAATTATATGAATGAAGACGATGGAGAATTCAAGGATTATCAAACTAAGGTAGGGCGAAAGTTTAAGAGGTTTGAAAAAGATGACAATAATATTGATATTCCTCTAATGAGTTCCAATAATAATGGTTTCCTTACTGAATTAGATTTAATAAATGGTAATGCCACATATACTTGGGACCATAGAGTTTTTAAAACCGAGAGTTTTAGATCACTGAATCAATATTCTCCGACCGCAATGACTGTTGTGCTGCCTCCGTTTAATAATAATGATAATGAATTATGGTGGAAAGCAAGTAATTATACTCAAACCATGGGATTTAGTTGTACGCTTGAATTTAGTCCATATTATGATAATCGTAACCCATCAAAAAAATTAGAGAATCCTCTTGTAGGAGTGTGGCCACTTAATGCTGTTTTTGAGCGAAGAGTAGAAGATATTACAAAACCAGTTACTAAAAGAGTAATAGAAACGCTAGAGTCTAATCCAGAGAGTATCCGAACAATTCCTGGTTCAACTCTTTCAGGTTATGTATTTAACGATGCAGACCTGTCACATACATTTACGAAGGGTGAAGATGGTGAAGCAGGCTATGAAGGTATTCCAGTTAAGTTAACAAAAGATGATGGATCTTATACCCGCACGGTTCAAACAGATTCATCAGGTAAGTATATTTTTGAGAATCTAGAAAGAGGAAAATATACATTATCTTTAGATAGTGTTGATGTTGAAGCAGGTGATAATAAGATAGTAAGAGTAAAAGATTATAGTGGTAATTGGTTTACAGATGATTGCACTAAATATGCTAACGCTGTCTCATCCTCTCCAAAGAATCCTTTAAGAATTTGTACGACAAATCGCTACAATGAAAAAAAGCGCACATTACTTACGGTAGCAAATGACCGATTTGAGAATAGTGCAAGTTCCACTATTCCTATTACAGTGCAAACAGGGAAAAATCTTGAAAATGTTAATTTTGGTTTTATTACTCCAAATCCAGATTTAAAAGTAGATCAAACTCCAGCAAGTGTTAATACGATAGATAATTCTAGTAATCAAAGGGTTAATAAAGTATCGTGGGGTATTTCTGTGAAGAACACAGGTAATGTTCCGTTGTCGAATTTGAAGTTGAATACAGTCACATCAAATGATTTAGCAGGTGTGGATGCTACAGCTGTAGGAGGCGAACCAGAAAAAATTACCATGATGGATGGTACGTTTTATTCATCAAGCTCTGATTCGACCATTGTAGGTACTGATAAAGATCATGTATTCTATGTGCAATATGACAAATCTTCTGGTAAAACTGAGATAAGAAGATTTAAGAATATTACTGGAAAACCAGTAGGTATGCTTGCGAAAAATTATTACAATCCTTTTGTTATCGCGACGAGTGATGGGATTTGGGTGAATAAGGATGGTAAAGGCGTAAATAGTATATTAACGAATGATGACGGTTATCAGAAAATAAATATTCCTGGTTTAAATAATAATAATCAAGTTACGCAGTTATTTGGTTTACAAGGTGACATTCACTATCGAGTACCAAACAGGGCAGCGTGGTCTTTTACAACTTCGAATGGTTCATATTATGTACGACGAACTGATACAAGTGGTTGTGAGATTAATTCTAAGTATGCAAATGCAGATTGTATTCAAAGAATATCTTTACCCGGCAAAGTTGTTAAAGTATTAGCATCTAATACTACTGATTACAATTATGCTCCCGGATCGACACTTTCTGATAATACGAATATATCAGGTTCTTTTGTGGTTGTTAACGATAATGGAAGATATAGATATTATTTAGTTGATTACAAAGCATCTTATGTTGAGGTAACGGGTATTACTGGTGAATTTGTAAAAGCTGATGGTTTGAGACCATTTGATACCGGTGTTGCAGTCGCTACAAAAAGTGGATTATGGGTTCTTAAGGGTAATTCTCCAGCTCTGAATAGTACAGCAAGTCCTACATATAATATTGTTAATTTAACAAATGGGTATACGCGACCATTTAAAATAAATCTTAAAAATTATATTAAGATTCCTGCATATAAAGGTGTTCCTACAGACCTTGTTGCCTCTGACCCAATATGGTCGGTAACGTTACAAACTACTGAAGAAATACGTTCTTATCATCTTGTCAAGGCAATATTTGATGATGGTAAAGATGCTGCGTGGTCTCATAAACAATTAGTTAATAATTATGGTACATTGTTCCGTGTCAATCCTGGCTGGACTATAGGTTATACCATATATCAGAATCCTAATTCCGGAGTATCACTTCTTGGCACAGATCGTACCAATCAGCAATGGGAAGATTTAAAATATGAAGATAAAGATTATAACGGAATAGTACGTATATTTAAAGATGATATACAGCCGCTTGCTAATTATAGTAATTCAGAATTACCGAGGATAAGAAAAATATGGTCAGCCTATGATTCTAATAGTGTGTCGGGGAGAACAGGCACCATTACTTTGTTAGACACTGTGGATGGTATTTATGTTTTATACTATAACGGAACTGATGGTAAACCTCTTAGTAAGGATAGTATTGTTCTTAAAAAACTACCTGATATAGTCGGAGATAATGTTGTATTTAAAACTCAAGAATCAGTTCAAAACTATAAGAGCAATGTTACACAAGTGGCGACTGATACGGGACTATGGTATGTGTATTATAACGATGATATATCAGATATCGAAGTACGTAAAGTTGACACGTCAAAGTTGATAGGTAGTGATAGTGCTTCATCACTATTTACAATTGATACTGTGCGAGGGGATAAAACCACAAATCGTGCATTTAAGTTGCCTACAATAAAACCTGGCGATACTTTCAATATCACATTAAGTGGAAATATTCAGTCAACAAAGAGTGTTCAGTATCTAGTTAACCAGACTTACATTACGGATGAGCAAACGCCACGCGGTAAGCTTTCATATACAACAACAGGTGCAGGTATGCCTTCAGGTGTGCCAACACCGCCAGATGCATCGAAGTTGAATGCAAGTAACTATAGTAGGAATGTGACGGGTTTAATAGACGGTAATGATGGTACTGTACAGATAAATACAACTCTTGATGAGGATTACGATTTGGCAGATGTGACACCAGCTAGGGTTGATGCATTACCTTCTGTAGCTCCAGCAGATACTTATCTTAATGGTTATGCGTGGTTTGATTCTAATCGAAATTCTAAAAAAGATAGTGGAGAACCTGGTATAAGTGGTGTTACTGTTACTATACTCAAAAATATTAATAATACGAATACTCCTATTGTTGATACAGTGACAAATAGTAGTGGTAGATGGAGCGTTAAAGTACCAAGTGGTAGTTATTACGTGCGATACAATATCAGCTCAGTAAAATATCAAGATAAAAAAATTGCGCCAATAAGCCTTCTCAGTAATAATAGTGGATCGAAAATTCGTGCTGATGGATCAATTCGTAATACCGTAAGTTCAAGAATTTCTGATTCGGATATGAATAGTCTTGATGCTGGTTTTTCAGAGATTATTAGTTCATTAAAAGTAGTAAAAGGTGCTAAGGATGATTCTGTACAAGGAGAGGAAACAGTAACTATAAAAACGCAAGATGAGCTACCAGTGAACCCAGCATCTATATTAGATCCAATTCCTACACCTACAAGTGTGAATGCAAGCATGGGTAATAGTTTTGATGATGGTGATGGTAATTCTTCTACTTTTGCACATACATTTACTATTACTAATACAGGAAAAGAGACGTTAACTGATATTCGAATTTTTGATGAAAAACTTTCCGGTAATGATGCAGTGTTGTTTATTGATGGTAAACAGTATATTTCAGGTGATACGCTTATGTCTTCTGGGAATCCATCGGAAAAACGAAAGCTAGAGCCTGGGCAATCAATTACAGGAGTGGTGCGAGTGGCATTTTCAATGGATGTAACCGAGCATCATGATGAGATGAAGGTGATAGCGAATGCCGTACGACAATTTATAGATGACAGCAGCGTAACTCGAGATGTTCAGTTTGAAGAAGGCGTAACAGATAAAGATCAGATGAAAATTGTGTACAACAATTATGGTCTTGCTGAGTTAAGAATTAATGTTCAGGATAGTGAACAGAAAGCTGATGCTGGTTTACCATATGCTGCATTTAAAGTCTATCAAGTTAATTCAGAAACGGATGCTGGAGGTAAAGAATATGCGTCAATCGTTAGTGATGAGAGTGGTCTTGCTAAAGTAAGACTCAAAGACGGTATATTCCGTATTGAAGAAATTTCTGCTCCAGATGGATATCTCAAACCAACTAATAACTGGTATTTAACGGTGTCCCGAAATAGTGATGGTGAAACTTTAAAAGAGCCTAAAATTAGTACATCTGCTTCTGGTATTTACTTTGGTAAAGATCCGTCTCTTTCATCGACAGCGTGGTATAGTAATAACACAATTCGAACTGTGCTGTACAATGTTAAGATTCAAAACCTTCCATCAACAGGCGGTGTGTTCTATATCTTTATCATAGCGTTCATCTTATTTGCAATTGGTCTTGGATTATCCTATTATGAAAAGCCAAAAGAGAAAGATGAAGAGTTGATAAGTATGTGATATTACGATAATATTAGTCTATTAACTGCAATATAATAGCTATTATACTCAGTA
>JAUMUB010000062.1 GCA_030530905.1 Bifidobacteriaceae bacterium
CACGCGAAGTAACGCATTATTAGTACACGCAAGTTTACAACATTGTAAAGCGGTGTTAATGCTGTAAACAAAGAACTTGTGGAATCGTCTCATCATAATGCAAACAAGTTATCACAACAAAAAGGGCAGCAAGTTTATCTTGCCACCCTATTAAGCATAAGTCCTATAAATTATATGAATTACAGAATTCGGCGAATCGAATAATTTCCACTTGCAAAGGAATACGAAACAGAAGAGTATAACGTTCCAGTTGAAGGAGAAGAAGCATGAGCAACCATGCCATTACCAACATAGATAGAAGCATGAGAGCCGTTAGCAATAATATCTCCAGGTTGAGCCTGAGCAAGACTTTCCACCGCAACACCTGCTCGCGCCTGCCCTCCAGAATTATGAGGCAACGACACGCCAACTTGGTTGTACACATATTGCACGAAACCTGAGCAATCCCAGCCAGCTAGAGTGTTACCACCATACTTATAAGGAACTTTTCCAACAACTTGAGAGATAACATCCAAAAGAGAAGCCACAGAAGCATCATTTGGAGGTGTAACAGTTACTGATGCGCTATTGCTCGTAGAACTTGAAGTCCTATTACTTAAAGATTCACGCTCAGCCGCACGACTTGCAGCCTCAATTTCAGCAGCAGATGGTGTTTGAGGAACATTAAGACTTTCGATACCACCCCAATTTGAATTGTTCTCAACTTTAGTTGATGCAGACTCATCTGAAGTATTTGCCCTATTAGATTTAATTTTCGCAAACGAGCGTACTGAAGTAACAACTTGAGCAGAGCCTGCGCTCGCTAAAGCCGTCGGTGAAATCATCACCGTGCTTATTAACGCAAGAAGCGTAGCAATTGAGTACATCGATTTCTTAAATTTCATCATCGCTAACCAATTATACTAAAAAACAAAATATATTTCTAATATTTTATTTCTATCAATCACAAAAGTGGATTAATTCCTGTAATTCTCTAATAAAATACCCTTGTGATTTAACTCACAAGGGTGTTATTTTAATAATGAATGTAACTAAACTGAGCTGCTTGAGCTGCAGTAAAAGTACGTGAGAAAGTTTTACCGTTAAACGATGCACCACTTTCAGAAGTGACTATTGAGCCATCAGCGTTGATTTTCTCAACAATCGCAACATGTCCATAAGTGGTATCGGAATCAGCCTGACCTGCTGCAAAAGAGATAATATCACCAACATGACGTGGAGTGTTATCTACCCAGTAACCAAGTCGTTTTGCGCTTGCTGCCCACTGATTTCCATTTCCTAAGTAAGAACCAACAGGCAAACCAAGCTGATGACGGCGAACATAAGCCCACCAGGTGCACTGACTAAACTCATAAGCATTACCAGTATCACCAGTAGCATGATTTGGATTAAAACCTGCAGGCAATAAACCTTGATCCTGATCCATTAACTTTGCAACATTAGAGTTCGATGCGCGAGAAACAGACATCTTACCTGTATCAAAGCCTGTGTTAGTAGAACCAAGATCCCATGCAGAATCATTTGACACTGCTAAAGATTCACGCTCATCAGAACGTGAAACCTGCGAAGTTGCAGCAACAGTACGCGCAGTAACACCACTATGCGAATTGTTAAATAAAGCATTATTTAATGTTGATGCTGTGGCAATAGTAGCAATAGAACTTAAAACTACAGCACTACCAGTTAGTGTTGCAAAACGTGTTTTATGACTTGCAGCCTTACGCGCAAGACGTATAGCACGTCGAGATTGCGGTGCAACCTCATTAATAGCATGTAACACTGCATTGTCAAGCATTACAACAGCACCATTGCTTTGAGAATGCTTCATTGACTTACTATGAGTGCCACGAGCATGCGAGAACAGTGACAAGGGTTGCACAGAATGCTTCTTGCCCTTATGCGCACCATGCTTCATAATAAAAACTCCTCTAAGCTTCTACAAAATCGAATCAAATCAATCTTGCAGTGTTTACTTCATAACAATATAGCGCATACTATGGAAAGACACAAAAACAACACAATCAAATGTGGACACATGTGGAAAAAAAATTTATTAGAGTTACACTTGTTATTATGACAGAAAATATTGTAATTCCAAACAATTTACTACCTTCAGATGGTAGGTTTGGTTCTGGTCCAAGTAAAATCCGACACGAACAATTATTACAGCTCTCACAAAGCACCGTGATGGGCACCTCACACCGTCAAGCACCTGTAAAAACAATCGTTCAGGAAATACAAACACAACTCGCCCAATTCTTCAACATTCCAGACGGATATGAAGTTGTATTAGGAAACGGCGGTGCAAGCGCATTCTGGGATATGGCATGTGCTGGTCTCATCCTACAACATGCCGCTTTTGGAGTGTATGGTTCATTTACTAAAAAATTTGCTCAATGCGCGCAAAATACACCATTTTTACAAGAACCAGCTATTTTTGAATGTACCCCAGGAGATTACAGTATTCCTCAATATGTTTCCGGTGTTGACACATACTGCTGGGCACACAATGAAACTTCAACCGGAGTTGCAGCTCCTATACAACGAGTGCCGTCAAGTGAAGAAGATAACGCGCTTATAGTAATTGATGCGACAAGTGCTGCTGGAGCCTTACCTGTGGATATTAGCCAAACAGATGCATACTATTTCTCTCCGCAAAAGGCATTCGGATCAGACGGCGGACTTTGGATTGCGATCCTATCTCCACGAGCTATAAATCGTGTCGAATCCATTGCACAATCTGTAAAGAACGGTGACGCTCAAGGTCGATGGATTCCATCATTCCTATCACTACAAAGTGCAATCGATAATTCGAGAAAACATCAAACACTCAACACTCCTGCAATAGCAACACTTGAGCTTTTGCACAATCAAATTAACTGGCTGATGAGCAAGGGTGGGCTGCAATGGTCTTCACAATACTGTCATGATAATGCTGAGCATATTTATCAATGGGCACAAAATAGCGAATATGCTTCTCCTTTTGTGCAAAACGTAGAAGCTCGATCACATGCAGTAGTAACCGTAGAAGTTGACGATAGCATTAACGCGCAGGATATTGTTACCGCATTACGCGAAAACGGCATTATTGACACTTTCGGATATCGCGGATTAAACAGAAATCAACTCCGAATCGGAGTGTTTCCTTCTGTCACACACGAAGATGTACAATCACTTACACAATGCATAGATTACGTAGTTGAACACTTGCAAAAGTAGGTCATATATGAAAATTGCACCAATTTTTAATCCAGACGTACGCAAAGAATCACCAAAGCCAATTCAGGTTGATTTAAGAAAAACTTTCACAGTAGGACTTACAATTTGGATAGTTGCCACACTTATTGTGCTTGGTTTAATTACGATGTTTGATCTTGATTTACAAGATATATTAGTTATTTGCGTAGCTGGTATTATTTGCGGAGCTTTAATGCTTATTTGGGAGCATTTTGACCGTTGGGATTATCGCCGTTTAGGAGAATAAATCTCTCCCAAAAGATTTCAGCTCTCAATTTACAGTCTTCTTACAATATTTTAAAAAACGCTTTTTTAACTTTTATTGTGGAAATACAAGTGTAAAAGTACTACCCTGCCCTGGCATACTCCAAATAGACACACTACCATTATGAGTTAAGGCAATATGCTTAACAATTGCCAAACCTAAGCCAACACCATCTTGAGTGCGCTCACTCTGATTATTAGCTCGATAAAAACGCTCAAAAATACGAGGTTGTTCCTCACGCGCAATACCGACACCGCAGTCAATAACGCGAATAACAACCTGATTATCTACCAACTGTGCCACAACATTCACATTCGCGCCAACAGGCGAATACAACATTGCATTGCGCAGTAGCTTAGTAATTGCAACGCGAATCTGCTCAGCATCACCATGAATCTGCAAGTCTTGAGCACAGTCAACATACACGTGAGCCTGATTGCGTTCAATATCACCCTGAACATGCTCTAACACAGAATCAAAAATATCTTGCATTCGATGACAATTACTCTCAGAAGGAACAATCTTATTCTGTGCGCGAATCAACAGCATTAAATCATGAACCATGTGATTTAAATGCCTAGATGATAATCGAATCTTCTTGGCTTGTGCATGAATCTGATCAACATCTAATTGCTCATGCTCCAGCGTATCAGCAAGCTCTTCCATCGCTTCAACTGGTTTAACAATGCGTTCACTCACATTAACAACAAACTCTTCTCGAAGCTGATTAAACCGAATCAAATCACTTTCATCATCAATTAACACAACAACGAACTTATCGCTAATACGTCCAACAATAACCTTCAGCCAATTAGGCCGAGTAACAGCGTTAACTTCCATTCCTTCAGCATCATCAATATCGTACTGCGAACGAATCTCTTTATCTATTTCCTCAGAAACATAACGCTGGGGCGTTTGAGTAACAAGCTCAAAACTACGCTTACCACCCTGCTTACGAACTTCATGAATATAGTCTAAAATCGTAGCGTTCGCAATCGAATCATCATCAACCACGCCTAAAGAATATGCGGCAGGACTTGCGCGAACCACATCATCAGTTTCATCAACCACAACTGCAATAGTTTTCATCATCGAAAGCAAAGAAGCAGCAGACTTATCTAACTCATCACTATCTGAATCCATTGTCTGAGAATCACGCTTACGCTTGCGAGTTAAACTACGCCACCAGTCAGAAATTTCTTCGCCGACATCAGGTAAGTGCTTAAACAATGGACGAAGCCATTCCATAAAAGAGAAACACACAATAATAATAATCGTTAAAGCTATTAGCCCAAATACGATAAAAGTTATCACACCTGATGTTGTCATACCATCTCTTTTACGTACCGCAATATAACTACTGCAACATAAACATTACCTTATGCAATTGTATACCATATTTTTTATATTACTTGCGTAAACACAAGTAATGCCGCTTAGATGTTCCTTTGTTGCAATACACTATATAATGTCATCATTCGCAGTCAGAAAGGTTTACTATGCGCGTTATCTTCAATGAAGAAATGAAAAGTATTGCAGATAATCTCGAGCATATGGCACAAGACGTGCATACTGCTATTTATAACGCAGGCTATGCTTTAGCAAATAATGATCTAGAGGCTGCACAAAAAGTTATTGAAGGCGATGCCCAAACTGACGAATTAGAGGCAACAATTATTGACCAATGCGTCAAACTACTAGCACGCCAAAATCCAGTAGCAACTGATTTACGCATTGTAGTGTCCACCATGCGTCTTGCAACTACTTTTAAACGTATGGGTGATTTATCAAAGCATATCGCACAATCAGTGCGCCGCACATACCCACAATCCCCTGTTCCACAAGATGCTCAAAAATTATTTGCTAACATGGTTTCTTTCGTGCAACAAACTGCAGACCGCATGGTTCACATGCTTGCCGATCGTGACGCAGATATTGCAAAAGAGATTATTGAAAAAGATGACGTTCTCGACAATCTACATAAACAAGTATTCGATTACGTGTATTCTGACGAATTCAACGGCACTAAACAACAGCTTATTAACGTAGTATTACTCGGTCGTTTCTTTGAACGTATTGGCGATCATGCTGTTTCCGCAGCACGCCGCGTTCTGTTCATCGTATCTGGATTTAACCCAAGCCTTACTCCAACTCGAGACGAAGGCACAGATATCGATTAAATGCTGCATTATACGAATAAAGGTGGCTGCAAATTTTGCAACCACCTTTATTTATATGCTTTTAGTAAATTATAAATTCACTTACAATTTATTTACTTCTGACCTTGAGCAGCAACAGCAGCAGCTCCAGCAGCAGCAGCTTCAGGATCAAGATATTCACCACGAGGTTTAATTGGCTTAAAATTCTCATCCAACTCGTACAACAATGGCATTGCAGTTGGAATATTAACTCCAGCAATTTCCTCTTCACTTAAATCGTCAAGCATTTTAACAATTGCGCGCAATGAGTTACCGTGTGCTGCAATCATAACAGTCTTACCGCTCTTAAGTGCAGGAATAATATCTGACTCAAAATATGGCTTTACACGAGT
>JAUMUB010000063.1 GCA_030530905.1 Bifidobacteriaceae bacterium
TTTATTTGTGAGTAAACGCTATATTTCAGATTTTCCAGGCAGAAAATTTGCCATACAACAGATGGGAACGTTAAATAAAAAAGAAGTAAAAAAATTATTAGCTGGAATTGAGCAAGCAAATATTACGGTGAGGAATTTTCCTTTAAACGCGGTGCAATTGAGGAAACGACTTAAATTAAAAGATGGTGGATCAACCTACATTTTTGCTACAACAACATGGCAAAACGAGCATTTGCTTATTACCGCAAAACGAACATAGGCGCCTTAACCCTTAAGTTAAAGCACCTATGTAATTTGTTATTAGAGCTAATGTTCATGCTTGAGTCTTAGTACATGAACTTATACTGCATTGGTATATATTGCTAAGCACATATTGTGAGTAATACATGTTTAGCCGCGTTCTACTAATACGTGGAAGCTTAACGCCACCACATTGTCATAATAAAACCAATCATAATCAATGCGAAAGCAATAGCTAAGTTCCATGCACCAATATTAGGGATTGGGTATGTTCCATTAATGTAATAAACCACAGCCCAAATCAAACCTAAAATCATGAAGAAGCAGAATAAAGGAACAAACCAGCCAGGATTTGCCTTCGTACCCTTAATTGATTCTTCGACACGGCGTGTATTCTCCTCTTGGCGCTCAACCATGCGACGCATCTGTGGAGAGAGCAAATCCTTATCAGCAGTGGAGTTAAGAATAGCCTCAACACGTTCTAAAGGAACATTCACTACATCTTCGTCAGTGTCAGCTTCTTCATCTTCGGTAATTTCAGTGCTAGTAGTATCTTCCTGCACATTCTCCTGCACAGCAGATTCTTCCTGAGTATTTTCATTTGTCTCATCTGTATCAGAGGACACGTTAGACTCGTGCAGTTCTTCTTCTGCCATTATGTTTTCTCCAATCAGTAGGCTAAGTGTCATAATAGTGCTTAGGCAAGAGAAAATTAAAGCTACGGAGTTATAAAGTAGATGGTAAAGAAAATAGGTAAACACGGAACTAAGCGAACGCTTATTGAAAGTGCGGCAGTATGCGTAGTAATCGCAATCACTACTTTCCTTCTTATTACCAATTTTCGTGTAAATCAAAGCTCTTCTACGTTCTCCGATGCAGGCCAAATTGTTGAGCAGCGTGTTGAGAATATAGCAAAACTCAAAAAGGAAGTGAATGAGCTTAACAACCAAGTTAATACGCTGAATAAATTAGCTGGCACGGATACTAGCGAAAATAATACAACAGATGATAATGGATCTAATACCGTATTGTCAGCAGTACGCGGCCCAGGAGTTGTAATTACTTTAGACGATTCGCCATTGTGGGAAGACGCAGTTAATAATTCAAGCGGTAACACTAATGCGAATGATTATGTGATTCATCAGCAGGATATAGAAGCAGTTGTGAATGCTTTGTGGGCAGGTGGAGCTGAAGCTATGATGATACAAGATCAAAGAGTAATATCTAATTCAGCTGTATTGTGCGTGGGTAATGTGTTGCTATTGCAAGGAAAACAGTATTCACCTCCATACAAAATATCAGCGATTGGACCTACAGCACAAATGTTAGGCGCGTTAGAATCTTCTGCTGCAATTAAAATTTATAAAGAATATGTGACTGCTTTTGGTCTTGGTTGGAATGTGAAAGTTGAAAATTCAATTGAGCTTCCAGAATCGCCAATTTCACTACAGCCATTGCGTTATGCAACAGTATTAAAAAATGACGAGGAAAAATAGTGGAGAATAAGCCAGATAAAAATAGACAAATTACAGATTTTGAGTCAGCTTTTTCAGAATTTGGCAGTAATGCAGCAACAACGGCACAGCATATTGCGGTATCTTCTCATAAAGAACATACTGCGCGTTCAATTTTTTGGACAATTTTTGGCACGATAGCAGAAATTGTTTTAACTCTTGGCATTATCTGCGGTTTATACGTTGCGTGGATTCAATGGTGGACTGGTGTAGAATCTGAACGTACGCAGGCTGCACAGCGCTCATCGGTTTCATGGTCCAGCGTATCCTCTGACAAGGAAACCACTATTGCAAAGGCTCAAACAGAAGGTGATGTGCCAGTTCAGCCTACCAAGGCTAAAGCGGGCGAGCTTATTGCAGAAATTTTTATTCCTCGTTTTGGTCAACAATGGTCACGAAATATTGTTGAAGGTACTGATTTAGCCGCGCTCAATGAACACGGTTTAGGACATTATACTGATACTCAATTCCCTGGAGCAATTGGTAATGCTGCCTTTGCGGGTCATAGAAATGGATATGGCGAACCTTTAGGTGATATTGACAAATTGCAAGAAGGCGACCCAATTATTGTTCGAACACAGGATTATTGGTATGTGTATACATTTACAAGCTATAAGATTGTAAACCCTGAAGATTCTTATGTGGTACAACCAAATCCTGATAATCCTGGAAGCGCTCCAACAAAGCGATTGATCACACTAACCACATGTGAGCCAAAATACTCCACTCCAATTCACCGTTGGATTGCTTTTGGTGAGTTGAAATATTGGGCTAAAACTGCAGATGGTATTCCAGAAGAACTAGCTCAAAAAACTGCAGATGGTAAGGTTAAATTCGTTAATCAAGGTAAAACTTCCGTGTTTGCGCAATTACCATCGCTTATTCCAGTTATTCAGGTTGCGCTTGCTGTGTATGTGATTCTATTTATAGCAGCAGCATTCGTGTGGCGCTGGCCTGTACGCCGCGCAATCCGCGAAGGTTCACGCCGTAAGCCATATTGGAGTATTTACGGCTCTTTGATGCGACTTCATCCTGGCCCAACATTTGTGGAACTTTTACAAGTATTATGCATTATAGTAATTGTTGTCGCAGTACTATTCCAATGGGTATTCCCATGGATGACCGGACAGATACCATATCTACGAGATATGATGGCGTATACTCCAATGGAATAGTTGTATTTTTATATACCATACACTTTTCATATTTTTAGTAAATATTTGAGTAACCGCATTAGGCAGTACACTAGAATAAAATGTGCTGCGTGCATTAAGAAGGTGAACAGTGAGTAACAATGTAAGAATTCTTGTGATAGACAACTATGATTCTTTTGTGTATACCATTGTTGGATATTTGCGTACTCTAAACGCTATTGTAGATGTTGTACGCAATGATGATGCTTCGATTACTCAATCTTTAAATAATGGTGATGTAACTGATATTGATGCATATGATGGTGTACTAATTTCGCCTGGCCCTGGTGCTCCTATTGAATCAGGAGTAAGTGAGGATGTTATTAGGGCTTGTGCTCAATTAGATAAACCTATGCTTGGTATCTGCCTAGGCTTGCAGGCTTTAGCTGAAGTATTTGGAGCAAACATTTATCATGCTCCAACCATTAAGCATGGAAAGACTGATAGTATAAGCCATACAGGCGAAGGTATTTTTGAAGGTGTTGCAAACCCTATGACAGCAACTCGATATCACTCTTTAGCGATTGACCCTGATACTCTTCCAAAAGAGCTTCAGGTTATTGCGCATAGTACGAGTGATAACACTATTCAAGGCGTGGCACACACTACAAAGCCTATGTATGCCGTGCAATTTCATCCTGAATCTGTGATGACTCAAGATGGATATCGCTTGCTAGCAAATTGGTTGCAGATTTGCGGGCAACAAGATGCTGTGAAATTATCTGAAGGCTTACAACCTAAAGTGTTGGCATAATAAGCATTTATATTAAAAAAAGGGGATTGCATTAATTTGCAGTCCCCTTTAATTTAACCTATAACTTCTAAATTAATTGCTC
The DNA here is from genome assembly GCA_030530905.1 of Bifidobacteriaceae bacterium. Taxonomy (GTDB): domain Bacteria; phylum Actinomycetota; class Actinomycetes; order Actinomycetales; family Bifidobacteriaceae; genus Bifidobacterium. The sequence goes on from JAUMUB010000063.1 coordinate 3,784, forward strand.
ACTATTCATCTGATCGGTTCACGCATATAATCACGTGAACCGATTTTGTGATTAGTTATTTGACGATGAAGAAGAGTTAGAGTTAGAAGATCCGGAATTTGAGCTACTTGCTGAACGGGTGGTGACTTGAATCGAAGAACCAGCATCAGCCTTAGAACCAGATGATGGGTTGGTAGCAGTTACGATATCAGAGTCTAAAGCACTTTCATTTGTAGGTTGTACGCTGAAACCAGCAGCTTCAAGCAAACTCTTCACATATGAGAATTGTTTTCCAACAAGACCACTTGGAACAGTTACTTGTGTTTTACCAGAAGAAACATATACGGTAACAGCGGTATTTTGTGGGAAAGTAGAACCAGCCTGCAGGGTTGAGCCGTCAGAGAGTACAACACGAGTGACATTACCTGATGCTTGGTCACTAGAGTTCTCCATAACCACAACAGGCTTGAAACCTGCATCTTGAAGTGCTTTAAGCGCATCAGCTTGCGACTTACCAACTAATCCGTCTGGCGCTTCGGTCATGCCAGAAGAAATATACAAGGTGATTGATTTATCACGAGTAATAGATTCTCCCGCAGCGGGATCGGTGCGCGTTACCAAGTCTTTAGCTACTGTGGCACTATTCTCAGTGGAAGTAGTCGAAGATACTGTGAATCCTGCATTTTCCAAAATCTTACGAGCATCAGCTTGCGACTTGCCTTTAACGTCTGGAACAGTTCCAGAAGCAGGTCCTGAGGAGAACCATACAGTAACTGTGGTTCCCTTAGCTACCTTAGTGCCGCCATCAGGATCTTGTTTAGTAAAAGTACCCTTTGGTTTAGAAGAATTATGATCTTCTTCTATTTTCACTTTTAATCCAAGCTCAGTTAATTTATCCGTAGCCGCATCCTCGGTAGTGGTGCTATTAAATGTTGGTACGGTAACCATTACAGTGCTATCATTTGGGCGCAAAGCAAACACAATACCTACAATTGCTGCAATAGCAACTAGTACAGCAATTATTGAAGCAATTATAATTTTCTTTCTCTTCTTAGCCTTTACAGCTTCACGCTGTTGTGTGCGGCTAAGAGCGTTAGAATCAGGAGAGACTTGTTGGATTTGGCCTGTAAGAGGATTAAAAGCCTGTGTAGCAGCTGTCTCAGGTGAAGTGAGAGTTTGTGTACGAGCAAGCTGGTTAGCCTCATTACGAGCCTTCATATTTGACAAATCCGTAATAGGGTTGAATGCAGCTGCAGTTGGAACACCGCCATTAATGCAGGTAATAACATCATTTTTAAAATCAGCTGCGGTTGCATATCGGCTCTGGCAGTCTTTAGCCATAGCTTTTGCGCAGACTTGATCCCAAGAATGGCTTAAACCAGGCACAATAACGCTAGGTGGTGTTGCAACTTCAGAAACATGCTGATAAGCAATAGCTACAGTTGAGTCGCCAGTAAAAGGTGGGCGTCCCGTGAGCATCTCGTATAAAACACAACCTGCTGAATACAAATCAGAACGCATGTCAACGGTTTCACCGCGCGCCTGCTCAGGAGATAAGTATTGTGCTGTTCCAACAACATCCTGAGATTGCGTCATAGTTGCGTTGGAATCATCAAGAGCACGAGCGATACCGAAGTCCATCACCTTTACGACGCCTTGCTCAGAAATCATAATATTTCCAGGCTTGATATCGCGGTGTATAACACCCATTCGGTGAGAATATTCAAGCGCATTGAGTACACCAATCAACACTTGAGCAGCATCGCGTTGATTTAATGCACCGTTAGTCTTAATAATATCGCGCAAAGTTTGACCCTTTACATACTCCATAACCAAGTATGGAACATGCTCAGTTGTACCATTTTCTGAAGTGATGGTCTCTTCGCCTGAGTCAAAAATATTGACAATATTCGTTGCGTTCATCTGAGCAATAGAATGAGCTTCACGTCTGAAACGCGATAAGAAGATTTCATCTTTTGCTAAATCAGGGCGCATGATCTTAATCGCAACAGTACGTCCAAGTCTTGTATCTGTGGCTACATAAACCTCAGCCATACCACCTCTACCGATGAGTTGACCAAGTTCATATCTTCCGTTCGCCAACGATTTTAACGCTGCGTTACTCATTGCTGCTCCTTTAATTCTGGCTGAATATTATCTTTTGGATATTCACTCTGTTGGTGCTTATCATCAGCATGTATAAAAATTTGTGAAGGTTGTTCATGAAATGCATTAATTCTTGACAATAGCACTCCTTGATGCGGATCACTTCG
>JAUMUB010000064.1 GCA_030530905.1 Bifidobacteriaceae bacterium
GTTTTATGTACACATAGCAATAGCAATAAAAGTTGATAGCAATGATTTTATAGTTGCATACTAGTTTAGTTTCATACTGTATTTCTCGTACTGTTTTATCATCTGTAAGATTCTCACCTAACTTATTAGGCTTTCCTTTACCATGCCAATCAGAACCGCCAGTAACGAGAAGATTCTTACGCTGCGCAATATCTAATAAACGTTCACGCTGAAATTGGTCATTTCCACGATGCCATACTTCTAAACCGTCAAGCCCTTCATCAGCAAGCTGTTCTAGTTGGCTATTATTCAGTAGAACCTTATTACGCCGAATATCACCTGCATGAGCAATCACGCAAACACCACCAGCAGCTTTAACTGCTTGTAGCACTTCGTGAGTGGTTGGTGAGGGCGTAGGCACATAATATTTGCTACGCGAATTTATTATCGTATCGAATGCTTCACTACGATTTTCAACTACCCCCAACTGTACAAGGGCATCAGCAATATGAGGCCTACCAATAGTTGTATTAGCACCCTCTTTGCACTGTTGAACAACCTGCTCCCATGAAATAGGGTAATCACGTGATAGCAATTCCACCATGTGCTGTGAGCGAGCAATACGCTCTTGCCGAGTTTTTTGGAAAAGGTTAGAAAGCTCAACATTCATCGAATCATACTGATATGCCAGCATATGCACCGAAACACAGCCTTCCTCTGCTGTAATTTCCGTACCATACATCACAGGATAGCTCAATTTTGCGCTAACCGCCTTAGCTATCTGCCAGCCCGCACTCGTATCATGATCGCTAATTGCCACACCATGCAATCCGAAAAGTTGCGCTTCTTGAATTAAATATTCAACACTTTGCGTACCATCCGAAAATACAGTGTGGCAATGTAAATCCCATCCAACAGCTGGAGGAGTAACAGCAATAGTCATTCTTATGCTCTTGCAGCCGTGTTCATCGTAAGCATCATAATTGTTGGCTCTTCTGCCAGCACTGCATGAGGTAATCGAACAGGAAAATACACTAAGCCTCCCTGTACAAGCTCAGTCTTTTTATCACCGCTAGTAATAGTAACTTTACCTTGCAATACTTGCACAAACACAGGCATTGCAGCAGTATGCTCACTCAATTCCTGACCTTTATCCATAGCAAATACAACAATATTGCCACCCTCAGTGCTCATCACAGTTCGCGAAACTGTTGCCTCAGGTTGAATACTGACTAAAGATGTTACGTCATCAATCGAATGTAATTCAAAAACGTCTTGATTAGACTGTTCCATAGTACCTTTACTCCAATTTCATTATTTAATCTTGCGCATTACTAATGTAACACCACATAACTCATTACGATACTGAGTAAAGGCTTTCTTCATAGTAAGCACACGCTTACGTGCTTTCGGATTGACGATTATATTCTTCAAAATCTTCAATACACCACCAATGCCCTCGTCTTTAATGTTACGACTAATATTTAATAATGCCATTGGTGCTATTTGCACAAACTCAACCTCAAAACCCTGCTCTTGCGCAATTTCCTTCCACTCTTGAACAGTTAGAGGACGAGCATTCACTTTAATTGCACGAGCAATATCCTTGCGAATCTGCTCTTTTGCATCATCGCTTAATGAGTCTGGTTGCAAACCGAGTTCGTGAATGGCATATTGACCACCCATTTTTAAAATTCGATGTGCTTCAGCAATAATTTTTGCCTTGCCAGCATGAGTTTGCATACTTAGCATAGCTTCGCCAATAACAACGTCATACGTGTCAGATTCTAACCCAGTATCAGTTGCATCCGCGTTAATACACTTGCCATTGTGTGCGCTTACAATTTCGCTCACAATCTTCTGAGCCTGCTCATCACGCTCAATACCAGTGTAGTTGCTTGGATTCTTTGCTAGAATGTCACGCGCTGTACGTCCTAAGCCAGGAGCAAATTCAACAACATTATGTCCTGTAATATTGCAGTGATCTAACATTGCGTGACTTAACTCTAAACCACCAGGGCGAAGCACTCTTTTGCCTAAACGTGCAAGTAGCCAATGACCTGGCACATGCTCAATATCGCGCTGCGCAAATGGTAAATCTTTATCTTGAATATTATTTGTCATATTTACAAAATACCGAAGAATTTGTTTTTTATCTAGTATTTTGCGAAAAAATTATTATGTAAGCAATTATTATCATAGATCATAAAATATTATAATCGTCATGGTACAGTTATTTTCAAAAGAACTCTACAGAAAAGAATATTATGAATGTTGAGCAGCGACCATTAACAGGTTTTCGTCATAACGCACTCTGGGTTTACTCTATCGCATTATTAGCATCATTAGGTGCTTTATTTGTTTCTTTTGCTTTATCGGTTGAAACCCTAGAGTTAGCAAAACACCCAAATCAGGCTTTAGCATGTGATGTAAACGGTGTTATTTCTTGTACCACAGTTGCTCAATCATGGCAGTCTACGCTATTACAAATAGCAGGCGTGGGTGTGCCAAATGCTTTTATCGGCATTGCCGCTGAAAGCGTGTTCGTCACAGTCGCCGTCTTAGGTTTAACGAAAATACGATTCCCACGTTGGTTTTCAATCGCAACATGGTGCGGTAGCTTTTTCGCATTTGCAGGCACTATCTGGTTAATCAGTCAATCAATGTTTGTTATTAACGCGCTATGCCCATGGTGTTTAGGATTATTCTTCTGTACAACTCTTCAATTTTTCGCATTCTCTCATGCCACTGTTGTTATACAAAAAATTGGGCATACTAAATTATTAAATACAATATACCGATTCCATTACGATATTATGCTTGAAATTTTATGGATACTACTTGTTATTGCTTGCATAGTTATTAAATACAGTGCTGTATTATTCTCATAAGAATATTCATACAAATCTTCTTATAAGTATGCCCCTCAAATTGCGAGGGGCATACTAAAATTTTGCAAACCAAAATTACAAAAACTTGAGTGTTACAAGCTCTCTTGCATACACGGCTTAGCTAAATATTACGGCATACTATGCTTACTGCAATATAAAGCATCAAACTTCTTATAAAAGTTCAATATTACTTACTAACATTGCAGAACCTGTTAAAATAACCTCATCATCATGAACTTCGATGAGTAACACACCACCTGGAACAGTTATACGCCAATTTGATATTCCAGTTTTTTCACGTAATACAACTGCAGTTGCACCTAAACCTGTACCACAAGATAGAGTTTCGCCTACTCCACGCTCGTATACACGCATTGTAGCTTCGCCAAAATTCTGGTCTACATCCACCTTATCAACACGAACAAACTCCACATTTTGCCCCTGAGATAATACTGGGGAAACTAATGGTTGAGCATTCAACTTAAGCATAGTAAGGTCTGATAATGTGCTACTTTCTTCCTCTACAGGAACAACCACATGAGGATTACCCATATCAACAAATGTGCCTGCAGCAGCGCCATCTTCACCAGGAAGCGTTACCGTGTACTCGTCTAACTCTCCGCACTGGTAAGCACCTAAATTCACTTGGAATGAATTCTTGCCAGTAGGCTCGTAATCGTCTAAGAACTTAATAACTTTCACTCCTGCGCGTGTGCCGAGTGGGTATGAATCACCTTGAACAAGAGAAATGTATTCGTTTCTTAATGCAAAAAGCGAGATTGCTCGAGTGCCATTACCGCACATTTCTGCTATGGAACCATCGGCATTACGGTAGTCCATAAACCATTCAGCGCCTTTTTCTTCGCACTCTTGAACAATTGCTGGATCTAAGTCGCGAACATATTGAACTGGAACAAGTCGAATAACACCGTCACCGCCGACACCAAAATGGCGGTCACATAATACTTTTACTTCTAATTCTTCAGGATCGTATTCGCCCTTTGGATCAGCGTACACGATAAAATCATTACCTGAAGCATGAGTTTTAGATACTTTCATTGGAATTGTCATAGTACATATACTAGTAATTTCAACCTTGCACAGTCAATTTATTTCCACGTTTATGCGTTACAATTATGTAACTTTTGTAATTATTTGCGATTATAAAATAAATCCACTCTACACGTATCCCCTAACGTCTAAAATATAGACTGAGTAAAAAGGAGGCGTTATGCAGGCAAGTGCTCCAATCGGCGTATTTGACTCTGGTTTAGGCGGTATTTCTGTTGTAAAGGATTTACACCGTATGCTTCCTGGTGAGGATATTATATTTTTTGGTGACTCTCACAATGCACCTTACGGCACAAAGACACCTGAGCAAGTTCGCAATCTATCATTCCATACTGCACAGCTTCTTATTGAAAAAGGCGTAAAAGCGATTATTATTGCTTGCAACACTGCAACTTCTGCAGCAGCACCCCTATTACGGGAGCAGTGCGAGATCCCTATTATTGGCATGGAGCCTGCCTTAAAAGTGGCATGTGAACTAGATTCTGCCCCTCAAACTGTGGTCGTTTCCGCTACCGCACTAACTCTTAAAGAAGAAAAATTTGCCTCATTAGTAAAACGATTTGCACAAAGCAACAACATTTACCCAAACCCTTGCCCAGATCTTGTGACAATTATTGAAAATGGGCAGCTTGAAAATACTACTCGAGTTGAGCACACTATTCAGCGGTACTTCCAGCAATATACACTTTCTGCTATCGATTCAGTGGTTTTAGGTTGCACTCATTTTGTATTCTACCGAAAATACTTTCACGACTTTTTCCCTGATACCGTTCATATTATTGACGGCAACGAAGGGACTGTGCACCATTTACAACATGTTCTCAACGAACAGCATATGATTAATCCTCAAAAACGCGGCACAGTAACATTATTAAATTCTGATGAATCTCGTCAAGCTTATGCTCAATATTTATTGAATGATGTTTCATTACATCGTAAAGATTTTTAGTTATTGACTGTCAAAGTAGAATAATCAGAGTGTATTGTTCTAGCTCATACAACATTTGAGATTAAACAAATTTTACCGATAAATAATTAGATTTTAATCACATATGAAAATGCTCTAGCATCTTGAAGACACTAGAGCATTTTTCTTGTAGTTATATTTAGAAAGCTATTTCATCATCCTCTTTTGGCTTCTCGTAATATGACAAGCCAAGACCAATTGCAAGTAATATAAATGCAATTATGAAGATGTATAGCACGCCACCTGTTGATGGTAGATTTCTTGTTGGTTCATTGTACAAAACAAGGTTAATTACGTTGCCTTGTATGTAATTAGTGGTACTGAATGCAGGATTTGCTCCGAAATAAGGCATGAGTACTGGATCAGCTTTTCTTTCAAAAATTAATGAACCATTATCATCATACTTAATTTCAAAATTCCATGATCCGCTTGGCAATAAATAACCACTTGATGGTGAAGTTTCTACCAGCTTATACACACCGCTCTTAATATTGGCGGTAATATTACCACTACTATCGCTTGTGTATACACCAACTTCTTTTTCAGTTGTACTTCCGTCACTATTTTGTGCTATCTGATACATCTTGAACGAAGTATAAGCAAGAGGTTTTTGATCATGCTGTGTAACATCTTGCACTTTTATCTTAACCTGTGGTTGCACTAAAGCTTGATAAGATGCTTGCATTGAATCACTATCGCTTACTGACGTGATAACAATTGAACCAGGTGAATCACTATTACTTGAAATACCAACAACATCACCTGTAGCAGATAAGGTATCACGATGTGTTGCAGCGCTCTTTGTAAAGGCAACACGAACAACACCAGTAATACTATATTTCGCATCAGGATTGTCTTCTGGATTATCCGGCTTAGGATCAAGCGTTAACTTCAAATTAGGATTATCTGGATCCATAAGAATATCGCCTGATTTATAAGCTTTACCATTAATGAATAATGTTGCTGCGTTTCCTTCAATAG